>PTLL01000001.1 GCA_002938315.1 Alphaproteobacteria bacterium MarineAlpha3_Bin2
CCGATGCCGACGATGCTCAGGCGGCCCCGCGCTTGGCCGGTCATTGCGATGGTTTCGGGATCCATGGGGCCGGGGGCGCGGGCCAGCGCACAGGTCGCCCGGCGGGATAATTTCTTATCGACAATCAGCGCCCCGTCTTTGCCCGCCACCGCCAGGGCGGCGCCCTCTGCAACCCCATGGCAACCGACCTCGGCAAAAACGATATCGGACGGATTGGCCAACCGTGGCGCCTCGGCTTCCAATGCTGCTGCGGTGAAAAATCGTGCAGGCACACTTAAATGTACCGCCAGGGCGTGCACCGCCGCTTCGTCGGCCTTGAGGTCCAGCGAGGCCACGCAGGCGATGGCGCCCGAGGCCAGTCCCGCGTCCTGCAGCGTTTGTTCGGCGAGACCGATCAACTCGTCGGCGTCCGTTCCGCGTTCACAGCCGACGCCCAAGACAAGCACCGGCGGATGCAGGATCAGATCGTCACTAGGCTCTGCGACTGCCTGGTCGGTGACGCGAATCGCCATCGTCGCCGCGTCTGCGAACACCGCGCCGGACCCCGTGATCCAATCTGCGTCGCCGGCTTCAAGGGAAAGCCTAACCGGGTCCCCGGCCAGCAGCGCCTGCGTGATGGGCTTCGCCGCCTCTGGGTTAGGCAGCCGCCAACCGGGCGGCGGATCATCCAGGGCCAAGCCCAAGGCGACATCACCGGCGGTGGTGATGGCGGCAACGCCCCCGGTGGCCTCGGCGATGGCTTGCGCCAGATGGTTGGCGCCATGGTGCCCGCCCAACAACGGCACCACCGCGCTGCCGTCAGACGCCACCGCGACGACGGCGGACTCACCTCGTTTGTCATCCAAAACGCCGGATAATGCGCGGATGAGTATCCCGGCGGCGCACACCCCGACGATGGGCCGGAATTGTTGAAACAGGTCCCGCATATGTGCAGTCACATCAAAAAATGTCACTTCAGCGGCGACGCGGCCTTCAAGTCCGTGAATTTCCGATCCCGGCAACAACGGCTTCAGGGTTTCGGCCAACGCCAAACCGCTTGGCCCCAGCACCACCAGGGCGACGCCTTCCGGCACGTTGGCGGTCATGGCGCAGCCTCCTCGCCCCGGCGGACCAGGACCATGGAAAAATAAGGCGCGGCGTCCTCATCCACGTCTTCCAGGGCACAAATTTTTTCATCGCCCATGGAGGCACGCTCGACGTAACAGGCGCCGGCATCCAATCCCAATCGCGCCAGCACCTTTTTGACCTTCCCTAGGTGCCGGCCGACTTTCATGATCGCGGCGGCATCGGCTTCCTTCAGGCGCTTTTCCAGTTCCTCTTCATCCAACGGCGCCGGCAGGATGCTCAAAACCTGATTACGCGACACCAACGGCCGCCCGGCCGCCGCCGCGCAGGCACCCAAAGACGACACCCCCGGTACCACCCGAACGGTGTGGTCGCGGCTGAGCCGTTCAAAAATGTACATGAAGGAGCCGTACAGGAACGGGTCACCCTCACATAGCACCGCGACGTCCCGGCCCGCCGTCAAATGGGTGCTGATTTCGTTGGCGTAATGGTCATAAACATCGTTGGCGGGAAAGTTTCCCGGCGTCATCGGCGTGCGGATGCAGATTTCGGTCTGGCCGCCGGGTAAATGCGCCGCCGCGATGGAGCGCGCCAGACTATCGCCTTCTTCCGGCGCTGGATAGGCGACAACGCCGACCGATTGAATGATCTTCAACGCTTTCAAGGTGATCAGCTCCGGGTCGCCGGGGCCGATGCCGAGGCCGTACAGGATGCCGGCTCCCTTGTCCTCTTTGCTCTCCACTTCCTTTGCTATTTCCTTTTTAGTGTTCATTTTTTAAACACTGCTAACTGGGTGACTTGTTTAAGCGGCCGGAAGGTAGTGCCGGTCCCGATCGGGGCGGCGCGGCTTATCGCAAGGCGCGTCAGATCGCCGCCAAATTCGTTTTGGAACGCTAATACCCTTTGCTCGGCCTCGATGGTGACCGCGTTGGCGACCAGCCTGCCGCCCCGATTGAGATGTTGCCAGCAAACCTCCAGCAGCCCCGGCACCGACACGCCGCCGCCCAGGAACACGGCGTCCGGTTTGATGTCAATTTCGGAAAGAATGCCGGGGGCCTCGCCTTCGATGATGGTCAACCCCGGCACCCCCAATTTGTCGGCATTGGCGGCAATATTGGCGACGCGCTCAGGCTTGCGCTCGAAGGCAAAGGCCTTCGATTGGGGCGCGGCCCGAAGCCATTCGATGCCGATGGCGCCGGACCCGGCGCCGACATCCCAAAGCACTTGGCCCGGCAACGGCATCAATCGCGCCAGCGTCACCGCACGGACCTCGCGCTTGGTGATTTGGCCGTCGTGCCGATAGGCGTCTTCCGCCAACCCCGGCACCCGGGGCCAGGTTTGCGCATCGGCATTGACTCCGGCGACGCATTCGACGGCAATGGTGTTGAGGTCATCGACCGTGTCCTGATCCCAAGTTTCGGCGGTCGCCTGCACCCGGGTTTCGTCGCCGCCCATGTTCGCCAGTACCGTTATATTGCTCTCACCGAAGCCCCTCTCAACTAGCAACGCGGCCAGTTTGGCCGGGGTTCCGCCATCCCAGCTCAACACCAACAACCGCTTTCCGGGCACCAAATGCCGGTTGACCGCCGTCAGCGCCCGGCCATGGACGGTCAGGCAGTCGACCGCCGCCAACGGCCAGCCCATGCGGGCGGCGGCGAGGCTGAAGGCGCCGGGGCTTGGAAGTACCGTCACCGCATCGGCACCGAAACGCCGGACCACGTTGGCGCCGACGCCGAAATACAGGGGATCGCCCGAGGCCAAAATGACCACCCGTTTGTCGGTCATTTTCTCGATGGCATCAAAGGCGGCCTCGAAACCATCCGTCCAGTCGAGGCGCTCCTGCCCTTCGTCCGGAATTTTCGAAATATGCCGATCGCCCCCGACCAAAACGTCGGCGTCTTCGACCACCTTGCGGGCGGCGGGTGCTAGCCCTTCCAGGCCGTCTTCGCCGATACCGACGACGGTGATCATGGTTGCCCCACCAGCCCATTGATGCAGGCCGCCGCCAGGGCGCTGCCGCCGCGCCGTCCTTTCAGGGTAATATAGGGAACCCCCAACCGGGGCGCGTGGGCGATCAAGGCATCCTTTGATTCAGCCGCCCCGACGAAACCGACGGGAAAGGCGGCGATCATTGCCGGTGGCGCAGCGCCGCCTTCGATCAATTCCAACACCCGGTAGAGCGCCGTCGGCGCGTTGCCGATAGCGACCACGGCGCCGGTCAGGGCGTCTCCCCATAAATCCACCGCCGCGGCCGAACGGGTGGTGGAATTATCAGATGCCGCCTCCCGCACCCCGTCATTATGCAGGGTGCAACGCACCGGGTTTTCAGCCGGCAGGCGGGCACGAATGATGCCATGGCGGACCATTTCCACATCGGCCAGGATCGTCGCACCGGATTGGAGCGCGGCTTTGCCCGCCGCCACCGCGCCTTGGGAAAACTCCAGGCCGCCAGCAATCTCGGGCATGCCGCAAGAATGGATCAAGCGCACCGCCAGATCGGCTTCTTCCGCCGAAAGCCCGGAAAGTTCGGCCTCGTCGCGGACGGTGGCGAAGGATTTTCGATAAATCTCCGCCGGGTCGCGGATGTAATCAAACATCGCCGAACCCCTTTAATCTTCGTGGTGGTGATGGTGGCCGTGAACGCCGTGATCGTGCGCGTCGTGTCCGTCGGTGCCGACGCCCCGGACATGATGGTGGTGGCCGACCTGTGCGGCGCCGACGTCACCTTCGTAGCCGATGATCTGTTCGCGGTATTTGCACAATTGGCAATTCATGGCGTTGTCCCCCGTGAGCGCCTCCTCGACACGCTCGACGAAGGTATCGATCAACAACTCATGATCGTTGAGATAGGACGCCTTGAGGATTTCGACTTCCGGGTGATTGGTGGCGGCTTCATCAACCCAGTCGTAAATGCGGCGCACCAGGATTCCGGTGAACAGAAAATACGGGAATACGATGATCCGCCGGTAACCTAATTTTACGGCATTTTTCAGCCCGGTATCGACCAAAGGATACGCAACGCCGGAATAGCTGACCTCGGCCCAGCCGAAGCCCATGCCCTCCCACAGCATCCGGGCCACTTTCGACACGTTTGAATTGGCGTCCGGGTCGTTGGTGCCGCGCCCGACCACCATCAACAGAGTATCTTTGCGATCGACATCAGTGGCCGCCTCGTTCTCGGCCTCCTCGATGCGTTGGCGGGCGGCCTCCAGCAGTTTTTGATCGACCGCCAGTTCGCGCCCGAAAATCATCTCGATCCCGGGGTTTTCGGCGCCGAAATTGTTGACCTCCGACGGCAGGTCGTTCTTGACGTGACCGGCGGCGAACAGCATCCCCGGCACGCAGACGATCTTGTTGGCGCCGCGTTCTTTGAGCTTGTCCAGGCCGGTACGAATAATGGGTGTGGCGAATTCCAGGAAGCCGCTTTCGACGTCGAATTGGGGCAACCGCCGGGATAGGTGCCCGGCCAGTTTGTTGAATTCTTCGATGGCGTGGTCATCGCGGCTGCCGTGGCCGCAGATCATGACGGCGGTCTTGTCTGTCATTACGCTTGGTCCTTGCCTTCGAGCGTTATCGTTCAGATCTCTCAGCCGGGATCACCTGGTCCTTGCCTTCGGGTAACCTTCGTCCGGTGGCGACAGCATATAGATTTTACGCGCTGGGAAAAGCTTTCTTAAACTGGCATGCTGCCGCGCATGTTGACCTTCGGCATGACCGGCGACGGCGGGTTCGACCCATTAGTGTTGTTGTTGATGGCGCTCCTGGTCGAGGCCTACATCGGCGAAGCCAGGCGCGTGTTCAAAATCGTCCGGCACCCGGTCAAAATCATCGGCGACGTCATCGCTTTTTTCGAACGCAAGCTCAACCGCGAAAGCCGCAGTCAGGCCGACCGCGCCATCCGCGGCGCCCTGGTGGTGGTGTTCCTTTGTGGGGCGGCGTTTGCCATCGGCTGGGGGGTGTCCTGGTTGAGCCTCAATCATGCCTTCGGGTGGATTATCGAGTTCGCCGGCATCGTCATGTTGCTGTCGGCGCGCAGCCTGTATGACCACGTCAGCGACGTCGCCAAGGGGCTGCGCCAAAACGTCGCCGAAGGCCGCCGCGCCGTTGCCCATATCGTCGGCCGCGACCCAGACAGTTTGAACGGTGCCGGCGTCGCCCGGGCGGGCATCGAATCGCTGGCCGAAAACTTCGGCGACGGCCTGATCGCGCCGGTTTTCTGGTACGTACTGTTCGGGTTTCCGGGGCTGCTGGTCTACAAAACCGTCAACACCATGGACAGCATGATCGGCTACCGCTCGCCGCGCTACCGGGCCTTCGGGATGACGGCGGCGCGCCTGGACGATGCCCTTAACTTTATCCCGGCGCGGCTGGCGGGGTTGTTTTTTGTCTTCGCCGCCGCCTTCGTGCCGACGGCGAAACCCTGGGGCGCGCTTCGGATCATGCTTCGCGATTCGAAATATCACCGTTCCTTCAACGCCGGCTGGCCGGAAGGCGCCATGGCCGGGGCCTTGGGCCTGAAACTGTCGGGACCGCGCCAATACCCCGGCACCACGGTCAACGATCCCTGGATAGGCGACGGCGTTGCTGACGCCACCGCGAAAGACATCAGCCGGGCGCTGTACCTGTATTTCGTTGCGTGCCTGATCAACGGCGTCTGGGTGGCCGCCATCGCCATGGTCCGGTTCAGCCTGTAGCGCTTAATTCAGCTGCTTTCACCGGTTCTGCCGACGTCAGCAAACCATCCAGGTCGAGGTGCGTTTCCAGATGATCGGCGAGGGCGTCGAGGATTTTTTCGATGAGGGCGTTATAGGCGATGCCTCCCTGATGGCCGAGTCGTTTAAGGAACGCGTGGCGGAAGCCGTCGGCGGCGAACAGGCCGTGCAGGTAGGTCCCGATGACGCGGCCGTCTTTGGAGCGTGCCCCTTCACCTTGCCCGTCAATCTCCAACAGCGGAACCCCAAGGCCGGGACCGGTGGTGTTGCCGATGTGCATCTCGTAGCCTTCGACCGCTTCGCCGGTGGCGATGTCGATGCCGGTAGCCTGGGTGAGAGTCTTTTCGCCTTCCAGCACCGTTTCGATATCGAGCAGGCCCAAGCCTTCGGTCTCGCCCCCTGAAACGATAGGCCGGCCCTCAATCCCTTCCGGGTCGGTGATGCGGGTTCCTAATATCTGATAGCCGGCGCACAAGCCGACCACCAAGCCGCCACGGCGATGATGGGCGGCAATATCCACGTCCCAGCCTTCGGCCCGGATTTGCGCCAGGTCGGCCAGGGTCGATTTCGATCCCGGAATAATGACCACGTCGGCATCGCCGGGGATGGGGCGGCCCGGTTGGATGATGTCCACGGAAACGCCGGGTTCCGCCGCCAGCGGGTCGAGATCGTCGAAATTGGCGATGCGTGACAGCCGTGGGACCGCTATTTTAATGATCGTCTCGGCGTCGGCGGCCTCATAGCCAATGGAGACCGCGTCTTCCTTGGGCAGCAGGCGGGCATCGTCGAAAAAGGGGATAACGCCGAAACAATCGAGGCCGGTGTTGTCCTTGATGATCTCCAGGGCATCGTCGAACAAGGCCGGGTCGCCGCGGAATTTATTGACGATATAGCCCTTGGTGCGGGCCCGCTCTGATTCCGACAACAGCGCATGGGTGCCGACAAGGCTGGCCAGCACCCCGCCGCGTTCGATATCGGCGCACAGCACCACCGGCACATTCGCGGCCTCGGCAAAACCCATATTGGCGATATCGCCTTCGCGCAGGTTGGCCTCGGCGGGGCTGCCGGCGCCTTCGATCAAAACCAGATCGGCGTCCCCGGCGACGATATGGAAGCTTTCCAGCACCCGGGGCAATAGCTTCGGTTTCAGGGCGTGGTAGTCCTTGGCCTGGGCCGTGCCTTCCATGTGGCCCTGGACGATGACCTGGGCGCCGGTTTCCGATTGCGGTTTCAACAGCACCGGGTTCATGTGGACGCTGAGTTCGGCCCCCATTGCCTTTGCCTGCAGGGCCTGAGCGCGGCCGATCTCGCCGCCGCCCGGTGTCACGGCGGCGTTGTTGGACATGTTCTGCGGTTTAAACGGCCGGACCCGAAGGCCGCGTGCGCGATAAGCCCTGCCCAGGCCCGCCACCAGCAGCGATTTGCCGACGTCGGACCCGGTGCCCTGGATCATCAGGGCGCGGGTGGGGGCTGAAACTGGCTTATCTAAATCTTGCAAGGGCGGACCTCAACGGATCGGCCTTGGGGTTTTTGTACCGGCCCTGGAAGATTATCGCTTCCGGCGTTGCGCCCTGGCCATAGAAGGCTTCGTTCATATCGCGGCGACGGGCGAGCACGGCGCCCTCGAGCGAGGCGCCGGCGAAGGCGCCGACCTTGGCGTTGGTAAAGGCCAAAATGTCGGCGCGCAGGTTGGTCGTCGTCGACGCCTCCATCCCGGCCCCGACGACGCCGAATGTAACCCCTAAATCTGCGCCGAATTTTCCCTGGTCTTTGATGATCGATTTAAGCGCGCCTTCATTGCGAATGACCAGGATGGTTTCCGTGTCCTGAATACCGAACTGCAAGCCGATGCTGGCGGCGCCCAGGGTATAGAACGCCGGATAGCCCCAGGTGCCGTCGGCGTTGCGCGCCATCAAGACGCCGCTGCCGCCCTCGGCACCGAAGAAAAACCCGGCCTTGACGATGGCCGGCAGGATCATCACCGCCCGCGCCGTCGGCACGTGTTTGACGAAGGATTTCAGCTGCGGCTGGCGGGCGATGTTATTGAGCGTATCGACGGACCAATCGAGAAGCCGGTGTGCGCCCTGGCCGGGCGTTTCGCGCATTTCCTGGCACGCCGAAAGCCCGAAGCCGCCAACCAGGAAAACCACCAAAACCGCGAAACGCTTCATATGGAAAACTCCCTCTCAGAACTCGATGCCGATTAGAACTCTATGCCGACTTGCGCCTTAACGCCGCCCCGGAACGGATGCTTGATCAAGGTCATCTCGGTGACCAGATCGGCGACCTCGATCAGGTCGTCCTTGGCGTTGCGCCCGGTGATGACGACGTGCAGGTCTTTCGGTTTGGATTTCAATGTTTCGATGACGTCGTCGAGCGGAATGTAATCGTAGCGCAGGACGATGTTAAGTTCATCCAGGATCACCATTTTATAATCGCCGCTGGCGATCATTTCCTTGGACGCCGCCCAGGCGGTTTCCGCCGCCTTGATGTCACGTTCCCGGTCCTGGGTCTCCCAGGTGAAGCCGTCGCCCATGGCCTTGATGGAGACCAGGTCGGGAAACTTATCCAGCACACCACGTTCGCCGGTTTCCCAGACCCCCTTGACGAACTGCACGATGCCCACCTTCATGCCGTTGCCGATGGCGCGGATGGCCAAACCCATGGCCGCCGTCGACTTGCCCTTGCCCTTGCCGGTATGGACGATGACCAGGCCTTTTTCGATGGTCTTGGTGGCGAGGATCTTGTCCCGGGCCGCCTTCTTCTTGGCCATCTTGTAGGCGTGGCGGTCATTCAGTTCCTGTTCGCTGTCGCCGTCGTTCATTTCGCTGATCCGTTTTACAATACCGGTTCCTGTTGTAGCGCGTTTGGCGCAACGCCGCCATTAAGGGACGCCAGAAACTTATAGGTGCTGTTGAGGCGCGGCCGCCACAGGCCGCGGTCCTGCGCTTCCATCAGCCTTTCGCTCATTTCCTTCAAGGCCGCCGGATTGTGCTCTTCCAGGAAGGCGCGCACGTCCTCGTCGCCCAGATAGGCATCGAAGACGGCGTCAAAATGATGGTCCTTGACGCACCTAGCCGTCGCCGCGAAGGCGAACATGTAATCCACCGTCGCCGCCATCTCAAACGCCCCCTTGTAGCCGTGGCGCATGACGCCGGCGATCCATTTCGGATTAACCACCCGGGCGCGGACGACGCGGGCGATTTCTTCTTCCAGCGTTTGCACCCGGGGGCGTTCCGGGCGCGAATGGTCGTTGTGATAGACGGCGGGCTGGACGCCGGAAAGGGAGCGGACGGCGGCGGTGATGCCGCCTTCGAATTGGTAATAGTCATCCGAATCCAACAAATCATGTTCGCGGTTATCCTGGTTGTGGACGACGGCCTCGACCTTTCTGAGCCGGGTTTCGAACAAGCCGTGCTGGGCCTGGCCTTCGACGCCTGAGCCATAGGCATAGCCGCCCCAGGCGACATAGGCGCGGGCCAGGTCTTCGTCGGTCTGCCAGCCCTTCTCGTCAATTAAGGCCTGCAGCCCGGCGCCGTAGGCACCGGGTTTTGATCCGAACACCCGGAACCCGGCGCGAAGCGCGGCGTCCTCTTCGCTGGCGCCGTCGGCAACCAGGCGCTGGGCCTCGGTTCGGGTTCTTTCCGCCAGCGGATTGTCTTCATCGCTTTCGTCCAGCGATGCCACTTTGCGGGCCGCCGAATCAAACAGATCAATCAGGTTGGGGAAGGCGTCGCGGAAAAACCCCGATACCCGGAGCGTCACATCGACCCGTGGCCGGCCCAGCACCGAGACCGGCATGACCTCGAACCCGGTTACCCGCCGGGACGCCGTGTCCCATTGCGGTTGCACCCCCATCAGCGCCATGCCCTGGGCGATGTCGTCACCGCCGGTGCGCATATTGCTGGTGCCCCAGGCGCTCAGGGCCATGGTCCGGGGCCAAACGCCATGATCGTGATGATGGCGTTCCATCAACAGGGACGCCGATTTCCAGCCCAGCGTCCAGGCCGCCGGTGTGGGCACGGTGCGGGTATCGACGGAATAGAAATTTTTCCCCGTCGGCAGCACCTCGGGTCGGCCACGGGTCGGCGCACCCGACGGGCCGGGCTCGACGAAGCTGCCGGAAAGCCCGGTCATAAACCCTTCGATCTCGGCAGCCCCCGAAGCCTCCACCGCCGGGCGGAGCGTGGTTTCGATGTATTCCAGCACCGCCAAGGTTTCATTCCAGGCGGGATCGGCAGACTGCCGGCCGGACACCAGCCGCGACGCCAATGCCTCCAGCCGCTCGACGGTATCGCCGGTCGTCCGCCACGGATCGTCTTCTTCAAGAACAGTCTGCAAGGTAACGGGTTTCGGCCCGGTCCAGGGAGCGCCCATCTCACAATCGAGAGGATCGAAATCTAGTTCTAAATCCGCGCACAGCGCCCGGTGCAGCGACCGGCCCTCGGCCTCATTATCAGCACCGACGCGCGGAATCCGAACCAACGCCACCAACAAATCCGTCAACAGGCCGCCATCGGGCGAGACGCCGAAAACATGGAGGCCGTCGCGGATCTGCATTTCCTTCAACTCACAGAGATAATTATCAAGCTTGGTGATCGATTGGGTTTCAGCCTCGCCGTCGGTAATGCCGCAGTCCTGATCGAGGCCGGTCTGCTGGCACAACTCCATAATCTGATGGTTTAGGACATGCAGACGGCGGGGATCGAGGTCCTGGGCTTCATAATATTCATCGACAAGTTGTTCCAGGTTGCGAAGCGGCCCATAGCTCTCGGCCCGGCTTAGCGGCGGCGTCAGGTGGTCGATAATGACGGAGCCCAACCGCCTTTTCGCCTGGGTGCCTTCGCCGGGATCGTTGACGATAAACGGATAGATATTGGGCAGTGCGCCTAAGGCGGCTTCCGGGTAACAAGCACTGGACAACGCCAACGCCTTGCCCGGCAACCATTCCAGATTACCGTGTTTGCCGAAATGAACGGCGGCGTCGGCTTTGAACTCGCGGCGCATCCAGGCATAGAAGGCGAGATAGTTGTGCGGCGGCACCAGGTCCGGGTCGTGGTAGCTTTCTTTTGCGTCGATGTTGTAGCCCCTGGCCGGTTGCAGGGCGACGCAGACATTGCCCAACCGGAACGCGGCGATGGCGAAATTGCCGCAATCGACGTCGCCGGGCTGATAAAAAGGATCTTCCTCAGGCGCACCCCAGCGTTCATGAACGGCGTCCTGCACGGCCTTCGGCAGGGAGCCCAAGAATTGCTGATAATCGGCCATGGAAAGCGTTTCGGATACGGTGCGGCTTGAAAGCGCCCCAAAATCATTGGTTGGCCCGGCCATTATGCGCTCGATCAAGGCGGCGCCATCGGCCGGAATATCGCTGACGGCATAGCCCTCTTTTTCCAATGCCCGCAATACATAGACGGCGCCGGCGGGGGTATCCAGGCCGACGCCATTGCCGAGGCGCCCGTCACGGTTGGGATAGTTGGCCAAGACCAGGGCGACACGCCGTTCCGCTACCGGTTTCAGCCGTAGCGCCGCCCAGTTGGCGGCCATTTCGGAAACGAATTGAATGCGGTCGGCAACCGGTTCGTATTCGACGATATCGGTTTCCGTCAATTCATCGCGGCGTTTCAAGCCTTTGAACGACACCGCCCGGCTCATTACCCTGCCATCGACTTCGGGCAGCGCCACGTTCATGGCGATATCGCGGGGGCCGAGGCCGCGTTTGGCGTGGTGCCAGTCGTGCTCATTGCCGCCGGAAAACACCACTTGTAAGACCACGGGGCCAGGTTGTTCCGGTTTCGAAATAGCATCGAAGGGGGTCGATGTCCGTGGGACACCGGGCACCGAGACGGCGAATCCGGTGGCGTTGAGAATGACATCGGGGCTGCCCCCGACGAGCAATTCTTCCAACGTCGCTGCGGCCACCGGGTCCTTAAGACTGGCGACAAAAACCGGAAGCGCGTTCAGCCCGGCCGCGGCCAGGCCTTCGATGAGGGCGTCGATGACCTTGAGGTTTCCGGATTGAACCAAGGCTCGGTAAAACACCAAGGCGGCGGTTGGCGCATCCTTTTTCCAGGCCGTCTTGACCGCGTTCAAGTCCGGAAATTCAAGCCCCGGCCAGTAAAGCCCGGCCCTAACCAGGGGCCGGGGTTCGCGCCAATCCGTCTCGACGCCGATGAGGCTGGCAGCGAAATTCAAAAAATCCAGGGCATTGTCAGGGCCGCCGTGAACGCCGTACTGCCAAAGGCGATGCTGGGCCTCTGCGGATATCGTGGACAATGCCGCCAGTTCGGGGTCGGGTTGATCGTCGCCGGGCAGAAAGGCGACGGGAATGTTTTGCTCCCGGCAGATACGGGTAATGGTGTCGGTGCCATGGGGCCAATAGCCACGCCCCCCCAATAACCGGACGATGACAAGTTTGGCATGGGCGATGATATCCTCACCGTAATGATCAACGGAATGATCATTGCCCAGGTGCAACAGACTGGCCAGACGGAGGCTGGGAAAGTCCTCGCCGTTAAGCTTGGCGCGTGCTTGCGCTATTGCCGACAATTCTGTATCGGCCGCCGACAGCACGATGATATCACCCGGCGTTTGACCCAAATCGACGGCGTGGGATCCGTCATTGATGGCGCCGGGTTCGGCAGCGAGAAGATGCATAAGCGTGAGGCCCTTTAATCCTTCAATACGTGCGCAAGGCCCGCATGCATCACCACCACCCGGTCGGCGGCGGCGGCGACAGCCTGATTCAAGCGCCCGGCATTGTCCATATAGGCCCGCGCCAAGGCATTGTCAGGCACTATTCCCAATCCAACCTCATTAGAGACTAATACCACCGGCGCGGCACACAATCCCAAGCCATCTATCAAAGCATCAATATCCGTTTTCACCTCACGGCCCGCCGCCATGATATTTGAAAGCCACAGCGTCAGACAATCCACCAGCACCGGCGTTTCCCCCTTGGAATGACCGGCAAGCCAAGCGGCAAGGTCCAATGGCTCTTCAACGGTTTCCCAATCGGGGCCGCGTCTTAATCGGTGTTCCTCGATCCGTGCCGCCATTTCCGTATCCCCGGCTGCCGCGGTGGCCAGGTAGATTTTGTTGGCATGAGTGTTGAGAAGGTTTTCCGCGTACAGGCTTTTGCCCGATCGCGCCCCGCCCAGAACCATGGTCACTGGGGGTAATAGGGGGTTCATTCCTGAACCACCCGGTTGACACCGACCACCCGCCACACCCCGCCTTTCCCCCTGAGCAATCCGTCTTCGACGTTCTCAAAAATGCTGACGGACAAGGTATCGACCCGGATCGCCATGCCTTGTTCCGGTTCCAGCTTCAGGGCCACGGCCATGGCGGCACGGATGGTGCCGCCATGGGCGACGGCGACGATATTGCGGCCTTTGTGCTGTTCGCCTAAACGGTCAATGACGACACCGGTGCGGGCGATCTGATCGGCGAAGCTTTCGCCGCCGGGGGGCCGGTTGCGAGTCGGGTCGGACCAATAAATATTGTAGGTTTCAGGATCAGCTTTCATCATCTGGTTCCAGGACAACCCCTGCCAGTCGCCGAAATTCTGTTCACCAAGGTCCTCCTCGACGATCGGTTCGGGAAAGTCGAGCCCGGCCTCGGCAATAGCTTGGGCGGTTTTCTTGGTGCGCGTCAAATGGCTGGTGAACCAAACCGCATCTTTGGGAAGAACCTGGGCCAGGGTCTTGAAATGGGCGGTATCGGAAACATCGCAATCGATGTCGCTGGACCCGTAAATCATGCCCTCACCGTTCACGACCGGTGCGTGGCGTACCCACCACCACCGGGTCACGTCGCTCATAGCGCTGCCGCCGCGGCAATCAGGATGGCGGTTTCCGCCGCCTGTTGCTGGGCGCCCAACACGTCGCCTGTAATGCCGCCGATCTGGCGATTAGCCAACCAAGCGACAAACGTCGCCGCCAGTGCGCCGCCGGCTAGCGCCACCACGCCGCCCCAGGGTCCAAGGAACAGAAACGACAGCAACGCCCCCAACGCTAATCCCTTCATCCAGCCTTCCCGGTCGGGGGTCCCGGCCTTGGCGGCTAAACCGGATTTTCGGGCCGGTTCCATAAAATGCATGGCCGCCGGTAACAATCCACGCGACAGGGCGGCGGCGGCGATCAAGGCGGCCGCCCCTAGGCCAGGCCCGGGAAGGCCGGCCAATATCCCGGCACGGATTCCGACGGAAAAAATCACCGCCAGCACGCCGAAGGTGCCAATTCGCGAATCGTGCATTATTTTCAGTTTTGCCGCCTTCGTGCTGCCGCCACCGAAACCGTCGGCGACGTCGGCTAGCCCATCTTCGTGCAGGGCGCCGGTGACCAAGGCGGCCACCGCCAAGGCGATCAAGGCACAGGCCAGGGGGTGCAGATTTAGGCTTGCACCGGCCATCAGCGACAGGCCGGCGATCACGCCAATGACGGCACCGACCAGGGGAAAGGCGCGAGACGCCGCGCCCAGGCTACCTTTCTTGCCCGCGCCCTTGACCGAAGGAAATGGAAGACGAGTCAAAAAGGAGCCGGACACGCAGCAATCGCGTCCCAAAGCGGTAAGCTCGGTTGCGAGAAAATCCCTGATTTCGTTCCACTTATCCAAATTACAGATCCTTGCCAAGCGGGGGCCGATCAATATTAATTTCTCAGGCGCACCAACGCCTGTTTTCGGTTATAGGTTAAGGCGGACACAAATAAAATTACTGGATTTAGGAATCATTATTATTCATGATACCCCTTCCCGCCCTTCAAAGCCTCGATGACATTCAAAAAGCCCTGGCCACCCTGCCCGAA
Organism: Alphaproteobacteria bacterium MarineAlpha3_Bin2; assembly: GCA_002938315.1. Lineage (GTDB taxonomy): Bacteria > Pseudomonadota > Alphaproteobacteria > Rhodospirillales > Casp-alpha2 > Casp-alpha2. The sequence continues at coordinate 14,585 of PTLL01000001.1, forward strand.
CCGGATCAGGATGCCGCCGACGCGGCGCACAAACGCGAACCACAATTGACCAAGCCGCCTGGAGCGCTCGGCCGATTGGAGGATTTGGTTGTCTGGCTCAGCCAATGGCAGGGCCGCCATCCCCCGGCCATGGGGACGCCCAAGGCTCAGGTATTCGCTGGAAATCACGGTGTCACCGGTAAGGGTGTTTCCGCCTACCCCGCCGACGTCACCGCCCAGATGGTCGCCAACTTCGAGGCCGGGGGCGCCGCCATTAATCAGCTTTGCCAGGCGTTCGGCGTTGGCTTCGCCATTGATGCGTTGGCCCTGGACCGGCCGACGAAAGACTTCACCGAGGGCGCCGCCATGACGGAAGCCGAATTTCTCGATGCTTTCGTCTTCGGCATGGGCGCCGTCAACGACGGCACCGATGTATTGTGCCTAGGCGAAATGGGGATTGGTAATACAACGGCGGCGGCGGCCATTTCCCTAGGCCTGTTTGGCGGCGATCCAAAAGACTGGACCGGCATGGGCACCGGCGTTAGCGGCGAGGCGTTGACCAAAAAAACCGAAATCGTCGGCACCGCCGTCGCTGCGCAAGCGAAGGCTGCATCTAACCCGTTGCAGGTTCTCCGCTGTCTCGGCGGGCGGGAAATGGTGGCTATCGCCGGGGCGGTGCTCGCAGCCCGGTACCGAAACGTGCCGGTGCTGCTCGACGGCTATGTCGCCACCGCCTCCGCGGCCCCGCTGGAAGCCGCCCAGCCCGGAGCGTTGGATCATTGTCAGGTCGGACACGTCTCGGCCGAGCCGGGGCACACTCTGCTGCTTGAAAAACTGGGGAAAACGCCACTGTTGAATTTGGAAATGCGGTTGGGCGAAGCCACCGGGGCGGTCATGGCGGTCCAGGTTCTACGCGCTGCAGTGGCCTGCCACAACGGCATGGCAACCTTCGAAGACGCCGCAATCAGCGGCAAAAATTAGGTAATCGCTTATTCTTCTTCGAGGAACATGTCGGCCTCGCTACGCTCAATCCGGCGTTTGAGTTTGAGCATTTCGAGACGGCGACCGTCCTCGGTTATCAAATTTTCAATGTAGCGCCCCTGGAACAGGTTGATGCCCATGGAGCGTCCGAAATCGACGGATTCGCGATTGTCGCAACGGCACATAATCACCCGGTCCGGGCCTCCGGTTTTGACAATATTTTTTAATTTTGAATGCAATTCATCGCCACCGTCTGCCAAATCGGGGTGCCAAATCAACTTCGACAAATCGGCCCCCAGACGTTCGCGGTCAATGAAACCGATGGTTTCCATGGTCAATCCGTCGAGGCAAACCTTGTATCCCTTTTCCTGGACGAATTCGCGGGCGAACACATAGGCGCTGAGGTCACAGAAGATATCTTCCTTTTGCAACTCGATGATCATGGTACCCCGTCGCCCAGCGGCGATGTTGTCGTCGAAAGCCTGAAAATCCGGCGACAACACTGTGGCGATGTTGATGTTGAAACTGATGTCACCTGAAAAGGAGATACTGTCGGTCTTGGTCAGCATCGACAGCATGCGCCGGTCCAGCGTCATGGTCAGGTGTTGGAACAGCCACCGGTTGGCAACCAGATTAACGTCCGGCAGCATGGTTTCGCGCAAATCCTTAATCGAAATGAACAGTTCCGAGAACAACTGCTCTGGCACCATTTGCGCATCCAACCGGCAAATGAACTGACGGCGCACCAAATTCGACAGATCAGCCCGGCTGAGCGCGGTTTCAACCCTGGCCAAAACCTTGGGCGTCAAGGGTTCGCCCTTTTCCTGTTTCGCCTTCAGGGCGGCGCGGGCATCCATCCGGCCACGAACCTCGGTTTGGCGTTTTTTCTCCGCTTGCGCCAGACTTTGGACGCTTTGAAGTACGGCATCGAAATCCTGTTCGGCGTCGTACCAGGTGGTGAATTTTTGATCGGATGACTGTTCCTCGGAGACTAGGGGGTCGTCATCAAATAAATAACGGATCTGTTGGACCGCGGTTTCGACCTGCGGATGGGCCGTATCCTTATATATAACGAAGATGTCCGAATTTTTGACCGTAAAGACTTGAGCGTCCATAGAGGTGAGCAGCGACTCGAAATTACCGGCAGCGGTACGGATATGCTGATCGCGACGGTTTATGGGCCTAAGCAGGGAAAGGTGCAGATGGGCGACCTTGCGTCCATCTTTATGTTTTTCCAGCCGATGCATGTAATCCAGCAGCAGACTTTCCTGATACGGGAGTTGTTTTTCCGGGGCTGTTGCCATGCTTCAGACCCTTTTTAAGGTTGCGCCTTGGGCGGCAGGGGTTGGGCCGGCGCTACGGCTGGTTGAGCGGATGCCGGTGCGGCAACAGGTCGCGCCGGTGCTGGGGCTGGTTGCGCAGGGGCCGGCGCGGGAGTGGCAACCGGGGCAGGTGCGGCAGCCGCTGCCTGCAACGCCGCGGCTTGAGCGGCGGCTTGGGCCTTGGCCTTAGCGGCGGCTTGAGCTTTCTCCTTGGCTTTTTCCTGCTGCTCTTGAACATCGGCAATCTTCTCCAAAAGATCATCGACTAAATAGCCCTGAAAATGGCTGATGCCGAGAGCCAAGCCCCACTTAACCGCTTCTTCCGTATCAACACGGGCAAGGATCACACTATCCTTGCCAGTTGATGTCACCACGTCGCGCATATCATTCTGGCGGGCCGGGTCCACTTCTCCCTCGTAATCCTTATCCCAGTTAATTTTCACGAAATCGGACCGCAGCAATCCCGGTTCGATAAAATGCAGAGCCAGGGGATTTAGGCCGTCCACGACCACCCGATAGCCGCGTTCCTGTAGCGAGTCCCGGGCATAACCATAGGCGCTCATGTCCGCGAAAATGTCCAGCACCTGCATTTCCACCACCACTTTTGCGGTGTTTTTCCCGACGGACTGGTTAAATTTATGAAAATCTCTGGAGAGAATGGTGCTGACGTTCAGGTTTAGGCTGATGGTATGGGGAAGGCCATCGAAATTTCGATTACCCAGCACCGCTAACATGCGCCTGTCCAGGGTTTCGGTCAGGTACTGAAAAAGCCATGGCGATGCGAACAAATTGACTTCGGGGGCAATTCGTTTTTTCAGTTCGGCCATGGAAATGAAATGCTCGCGAAAAACAATTTTTCCGGGACCGCCCGGTCCCAATTGCAAGCAGGTTTGATCCCTGATCAGATCCGCAACCCGAGTGCCTTGGAGTTTTTGGTTGATAGCCGAAAGGTTCAAGGCCCCCAAGGGTTCGCCTTTTTCCTTATCCTCCCTGACTTTGGCTTCGGTTTGCTGCTGATTGAACCGTTGGGCTTCGACCGCAAGGTCGTTGGCGATGGCAATGAAGGTCGAATAATCCTCCGGCTGGCTGAGGTCGTACCAAGTGGAAAAGGCGTCCTCGAAGGCGCCATCCTCAATCTTCATCAAGGGGTCTTCGTTAAACAGCACACGAACCTTATCGACATAGGCATCAGCGTCATCGACAGGGACGTTACGGCAGATCAGAGCGATATCTGCATTGTGGAGTGAAAAAACAGTGGCTTCGTGGCTTTCCATGAGGCCAACGAAGGTACGGACGGCGATTGTAATAAAATGGGGCTGGCGATTCGACGCCCGCAATTGTGACAAATGGATATGGATCGCAAAAACGCCGGCCGGATTCGCCTCGACACGCTTGAGGCGAGACAGCAATAGGCTTTCCTCGCTTGTTTCCGGTTCGCGGATACCGCCGCTCGCGTAGCCGGGATCGGCCATGATTATACCCTAATATCCATTGTTCCTGGATTCGATTCAGACCGTAAAATCAAACCCTTAATATCAGATTACCGCTAAAACGAAACGATTTACCCGGAAACCCACTCCAACACCGCTCAGAGACTTAACCCACCTTGCAGAGAGAAGGGCTCTGGGCCATCATATTGGCAGAGATGACCCCTATACACCAGAGTCCGGACCCCGCCTCTAGGACCGCCCACGTCCCGGATGGATGCCGCGTATACGCCATCGGCGATATCCATGGGCGGGCCGACCTTTTGAGACGGCTGCACCTACAAATCATGGAAGATGCCGCCAATGCTGCAAGCCTGCGAAAAGTGGTGGTTTATGTTGGCGATTACGTGGATCGAGGCCCCGAAAGCGCCACTGTTATCAACATGCTGATCAACGAGCCCCTCGAAGGGTTCGAGGTCCACCACCTCAAAGGCAATCATGAGGGCATGATGATAGATTTCCTTGAGACCGGCGAAGGCGATATGTGGATGATGAACGGCGCCAAGGATACCTTGGCAAGTTACGGCCTTGATGTATTAGACCTCCGTCCATTCCAGAGTGACTTTAACGGCCTTAGCGGTGTCCTCGAGAAAGCCCTACCGGATAACCACCGTGCGTTCCTGGACGGCTTGGAGCTATTTTACCTGGAAGGCGATTACATCTTCGCCCATGCCGGACTCAAACCCGGCGTGGCGCTGGAAGACCAAAGCGAAAGAGATATTACCTGGATCAGGGACGAATTCACCGAAACGGACGCCGATTTCGGCGCCATCGTCGTCCACGGCCATACCATCCGGGACCAACCCCAAATTCGACCCAACCGCATCGGCATTGATACCGGCGCCTGGCACTCCAACCACTTGACGGCGCTGGTGTTGGAAACAGACACGCGGCGTTTTTTGCAAACGTAAAGTCCCTTTCGGCTTTGTCACCACCGTCCCCAAGTGTTAGTTTCAGCGCGGTTTTCCAGAGGGATCAACTATGTCGCCCAGAAAAAAAGTGCTCATTACCGGCGGTGCCGGGTTTGTCGGATCGCACCTATGCGACCGCTTGGTCGAAGACGGCCATGAGGTGCTTTGCGTCGATAATTTCTTTACCGGTAGCCGCGATAATATCCTGGAACTCATCGATCAGCCGCATTTCGAACTGTTGCGTCATGACGTCACCTTTCCGCTCTATGTCGAAGTCGATGAGATTTACAATTTGGCCTGCCCGGCATCGCCCATCCATTATCAAATGGATCCGGTGCAGACGACCAAGACCTCGGTCCACGGCGCCATCAACATGTTGGGCCTAGCAAAAAGAACGAAGGCAAAGATTTTGCAAGCCTCGACCAGTGAAGTCTACGGCGACCCGGAAGTACATCCTCAAGGAGAAGACTACCTGGGAAACGTCAATACGATCGGCCCCAGAGGCTGCTACGATGAAGGCAAACGTTGCGCCGAAACGCTTTTTTTCGATTACCACCGCCAATACAACGTCAAAATTCGTGTCGCCCGGATTTTCAACACCTACGGTCCTCGCATGCACCCCGATGACGGCCGCGTTGTTTCCAACTTCATCGTCCAGGCGCTTAAGGGCGAGCCGATTACTATTTACGGCGACGGTAGCCAGACCCGATCTTTTTGTTTTGTCGATGATTTGGTGAACGGCTTAGTGCACTTGATGGAAGCAGATAATACCATCACCGGGCCGGTGAACCTGGGAAACCCTGTGGAAATGACTATCCGCGAACTGGCCGAACAAGTGATTGAGATGACCGGCGCCAAATCCGAACTGATTGAAAAGCCCCTTCCCAGTGACGATCCCACGCAACGCTGCCCCGATATTAATCGGGCAAAAACACAATTAGGGTGGGTGCCGAGCGTTGCGCTTGAAGATGGCCTAAAAAGAACCATCCAATACTTCAAGGAAACCCTTTGAGCAGCCTCTTTGCATTGGGGTGGCAAAACAGGGTACATAAAGGCTCTTGGTAAGGTATGCCCGTGAATTTAAACGCCTTTTACGACACCGAATTTGACCAGCACGAAGCCGCCTTGGACGCCACCCGGAAGGAATTGGCGGAACCGTTTGCCCGGCTTGTCGGCGTATGCACCGCTTCCATCCGCAGCGGCAATAAACTGGTGCTGTTTGGCAACGGTGGCAGCGCCGCGGACTGCCAGCACCTGGCCACGGAATTGGCGGTCCGCTACATCACCGACCGACCCCCCATCGCCGCCATCGCGCTGACCACGGACACATCAATGCTGACCGCCATCGGCAACGATTGGTCCTTCGATGATTTGTTTTCGCGTCAGGTCGAGGCAATCGGCAATCACGGCGACGTCGCCATTGCCATCTCAACCTCGGGTAAGAGCGAAAATGTCCTCCGCGGCTTGGCCATGGCCAAGGAAAAGGGGCTTGTCCCCACCGGGCTCAGTGGCAAAGGTGGCGGGGGCATGAGCGATCTTTGCGATCCGTTTTTGTTAGTGCCCTCTGACATCACGTCCCGTATTCAGGAAATGCACATCACCTTAGGCCATATGCTGTGCGGGGCGTTGGAGCAGGAGTTGGGCTTGATATGATTGAAAGAGCCAACCTTGTGCCGATGGTCGGAAGTCTGAAAAAAGCCCGGGTGCTTTGCGTAGGCGATGTCATGCTGGATCATTTCCTTTATGGAACGGTCGACAGAATCTCTCCGGAAGCCCCGATCCCGGTGCTCAATGTCGTGCGTCAGGACACCATGCTGGGCGGCGCCGGTAACGTGGTGCGCAACCTGGTTACGTTGGGCGCCCAGGCCCGTTTTGTCACTATTATCGGCAAGGATGGTGACGGCAAGGATATTGCCCGGCAGATCAAGGGGCACGGCATTAAGGAAACCCCAATCATCGATGACGGTCGCAGAACATCGACCAAGACGCGCTATATCGCCGGCGTTCAACAGGTTTTGCGCGCCGACCGGGAAACCGCCCTTCCCTTAAGTGCCAAGACCGAGGCGAAACTGATACAGGGGGCCAAGACAGGCATGCGAACCTGCCACGCCGTTGTCTTGTCCGATTACGGCAAGGGCGTGCTGTCCGGCGGAATTGCCGCCAAGATCATCAAAATCGCCCGAAACGCCAAAAAGGCCATTATCGTCGATCCCAAGGGCACGGATTTCGGCCGCTACCGCGGCGCCGACTTGATTACGCCGAACCAGGGCGAATTGGCGGCCGCCACCGGGCTAAAGACGGAAACCGACGCCGAGGTCATCAAGGCCGCCCGCCGCCTCATCAAGGACCACCGTTTCGGCGCCGTACTGGTTACCCGAAGCGCCAAGGGCATGACCATTGTCCCGGCACCAGGAAAAGACGGGGGCGGCGTCATTCATTTGGCCGCCGAAACCCAGGAAGTATTCGATGTTTCCGGCGCCGGCGACACCGTAACCGCCACCATTGCCGCCGCCTTAGGCGCAGGGGCCGACCTGTCAGACGCCGCCGCCCTGGCCAATGTCGCCGCCGGCATTGTCGTCGGCAAGGTCGGCACCGCCGCCGTTTTCAATGCCGACTTGGTTGCCGCCCTCCACCATCAGGACTTATCCAGCGCCGAGGCCAAGGTTTTGAGCCAAGACCAAGCCAAGGACATGATCAGCCTATGGCGGCATCAGGGTCACAAGATTGGTTTCACCAATGGATGTTTTGACTTATTGCATCCGGGCCACGTGTCACTGCTGAAACAGTCCCGTAAAGCCTGTGGGCGGTTGGTGGTGGGGCTGAATTCAGATGCTTCGGTAACCAAAATCAAAGGCGCCGGACGCCCGGTGCAATCGGAAGCCGCCCGCGCCGCAGTGCTGGCGTCGTTGGAATCCGTGGATGCGGTGGTGATATTTGTAGAAAAGACGCCGTTGCAGCTGATCAAGACTTTTAAACCGGATGTGTTGGTCAAGGGCGCGGATTATAACATCGACACCGTGGTCGGCGCCGATGTGGTGAAAAAATACGGCGGCCGGGTAAAGCTGGCGAAATTGGAACCCGGCCACAGCACATCGGCCACCATCGCACGGATGGCCAAAAAACCCGGTTAAGCACCGTGGACACTCCCTTACAGGCACACATAATCTACGCGCTGGCGTGGTTGAGCTTCGGTGCCGTCCATTCCGTGTTGGCCGGGGGGGCCTCCAAACATCGACTTGAGCCCATGTTGGGCGTTTATTACCGGCTTTCCTATAACCTTTTTGCGACGATCCACATCGGTCTGGTGATGGTCCTCGGCGGCGCCGTGATGAGTACCCAGCCTTACGCCCTGGAACCCGGCGTCGGCGCCGGTTTGAACGGGGTCAGGGTGTTGGGGGTGGGGGTTCTGTTGATGGCGCTCAGGGAATACGATCTCGGGCGGTTTTCAGGCCTCAGCCAAATCAGGGCACATCGGCGGGGAGCGCCCGAACCCGGAGACGAACCGTTGATTATTCACGGCATGCACCAGTTCGTTCGCCATCCTCTTTACCTCGGCGCTTATCTGATTTTCTGGGGCGGCGCAGGCGATGACTTTGGGTTGGCGACGGCGATCTGGGGTTCGCTATACCTGTGGATCGGGGCCCGGCATGAGGAACGCAGCCTGCTAGCGCTTTATGGCCAGGCGTACGCGGCGTATCAAACCCAGGTGCCGGCGATTGTTCCGTGGAAAAGGCGCGCGCCGAATTAGAGCTTCGCGAAAATGCTTTTCCAGAAACCGGGATTGTCCTTTTCCGGGGACTGATCCGGGACCGGCGCAAAATTCAAACCCGGCAAGGGGCGGGCGGCGAGGCCTGAGTGTGCAGCGGCCATGAAATCCCGCCACAATTTCGCCGGCGCCCCTCCGCCGGTAACGTTTTTCATCGCCGCCCCATTATCGTTACCCATCCACACCCCGGTTACCAATTCGGCCGTATAGCCGACAAACCAGGCATCGCGGAAATTCTGGCTGGTTCCGGTTTTGCCGGCCTGGGGACGGCCGATCCTGGCATTTCGCCCGGTGCCCTCGGCCACCGCAGCCGAAAGCATATTGTTCATGGAAATGACATCGCGCGCAGACACAACCCGACCGGGGCCGGAGCCGCCGCGTTGATACAACAGGGTGCCGGCGGCGTCTCGAATTTCCTTGATTCCATAGGCCCAAACTCCGGCGCCGCCATTGGCAAAGGGACCGTACGCGGCCGTCAATCCCAACAACGTGACCTCACCGACGCCGAGCGCAAGACTGGGCGTGGCCTTAAATTTTCCTGACAGGCCCAGGCGTCTGGCGGTTTCAATCACTCGAACCCGGCCGGCCTTTTCGGCGATCTTGACCGCCACCGTGTTGATGGACCGAGCCAACGCCGCCAATACCGTCACCGGGCCTTGATAGCGGCGGTCGAAATTACTGGGGCGCCAATCGCCAATCGCCACGCTTTCGTCAAACAGAATATCGCCGGGCGCTAAGCCCGATTCCAATCCGGCTAAATAAACGAAGGGCTTGAAGGCGGAACCCGGCTGACGCCTGGCCTGGGTAACGCGATTGAACTGACTTTTAGCATACGACCGGCCGCCAACCATGGCGCGGACGGCGCCATCGGGCGTCATGGCAACCAGTGCCGCTTGACCAATGCCGGCCTTGGCGCCCCCCTTGGCAAGGGCCTTTTCGACCCCGGCCTCGGCCAGTCGCTGTACGTCCGGTGAAAGGGTCGTTCGCACGATCAGATCCCTGTCACCTGGATTGATGTAGTCAGAGACTTGCTCCAATACCCAATCGATGAAATACCGGTTGCCCCGGGACGCCGCTTCCTTAGTTGTCCGGCCAGTCCTTACGTTCGCCCGCCCAGCGTCCGCTTTAGTCAAATATCCGGCGGCAACCATGTTTTTTAATACCTGGGCCGTTCGTGCCTTAGCCCGGGCCGGGTGAGCGATCGGGTTATAGCGGCTGGGCGCTTTCAAAAGCCCCGCCAACATCGCCGCTTGATAGACCGACAACTGCCCGGCCGGACGGCCGAAATATTTTTGCGACGCCGCATCGACACCGTAGGTACCGGCGCCCAGATACACCCGGTTAAGATAGATGGTCAGGATTTGGTCTTTCGAGAATTTTTGCTCCAGCCACAAGGCCAACATCAGTTCCTGAATTTTCCGCTTGATCGTCCTTTCCGGTGTCAAAAATAAATTTTTGGCCACTTGCTGGGTGATGGTGGAGCCGCCTTGCACAATGCGCCCGGCCCTCACGTTGGCAATCATTGCCCGGCTCAAGCCGATTATATCGACCCCGAAATGACTGTAGAACCGGCGGTCCTCTGTCGCCATTACCGCCTGTGGCAGTGCCTGGGGCAAATCCTCCAGCTGGCTTAGGCGTCCGTAAAGGTCGCCGGTCCTGACCAGGGTGGCACCATCGGCGGCCAACACCGTAATAATCGGGCGCCTGGTCGCATTGAAGGCTTTGTCCACATCGGGAAGATCGGTTGCATACCACGCGGCGGCGAGTGAAAAAACGATCACCGCCCAAACAGCCCCCACGGTGCTCCATTTCAAAGATTTTCGCGTGATCCAGGCGATAATTCGCCAAATCCCACCGCCGACGTTCCGAGAACGTGGGGCACGCCCCTTGCTGGAGGGTTTGCGGGGGTTTTTGGTCGAGGACTTTCCGGCCTTGCCCTTGATTTTACGGGGTTTTGGCATAACCAGCATGATCGCGCGCGCCGGTTATCATAGTATTAACAGAGGGGGGTCAATTTTTTTTACGCCGGCGTTTCGGCTTTTCGCAACTGAGCGCCGCATGCAAGGCATCTACATCAATGGTGCAGCCTTTTAAATTGCACCGCCACAGATCGATGCCCTGAAGATCAGTGTTGGTCAAGTTGGCGCCACGCAAATCTGCTTCGCTGAGGTCCGCATATCCCATCAACGCGCTTTCAAGATTGGCATTCAACAGCAGCGCCTGTTCAAGGTTGGCGCCGCGAAGATCGGCCCCGGACAGGTTGGCACCGGTTAAATCCGCACTGCGAAGGTCTGCATTGCGTAAATCGACGCCTTGAGGATCAGCGTCGCGAAGGTCAATTCCTTTCAGTTCGGCGCGGTGACCGCCAACTGAACCTTTTTCGGTCCAGGCGGCGTGATCATCAAGGATTTTTTCGATTTCCTGCTCAGCCATCATCTGCACCCTTAAAAGGATATGCATACCAGCATAACCGGCCCGGGCGAGAGAGTCCAAAAGGCGGCAAAAAAACGCTTAAACGTCCAGATTGGCGACCTTAAGGGCGTTATCCTGAATGAATTCGCGCCTCGGTTCGACCACGTCACCCATCAAGGTTTCAAACAACTGCCCCGCTTCGTCAACATGGTTGACCCGGACCTGCAACAAGGCCCTGGCCTCGGGATCTAGCGTCGTTTCCCAAAGCTGATCCGGGTTCATTTCCCCCAGCCCTTTATAGCGCTGGATACTGACGCCCTTGCGGCCCAAGTCCATGATTTTGTTTACCAAACCGACCGGGCCGGTGATCGGATGCTCCTCTTCCTTGACCAAAAGGAGCCCGTGGCGGGTATAAAGATTCTGCAATTGACCGGCTTGCTCGTCGAGACGCCGGGCGCCGGTGGACCCTATGAGTGCCCCATCGATGGCGTGTTTTTCGGTCACACCCCTGAGGGTGCGAGTGAATTCGAGGCCACCGTCATCCAGAGGCGTTCCCTTCCAGCCCCGTTCCTCCACCGGTTCCAGTGCGTCCAGGCGCTTGGCGATATAATCGGCGGTTTCGCCCGCAAGTTTATCGTCTGACAGGATTTGCGGGTTGAGCGCCCCCAGAATCGCCGCTTGCTCCAAGATCGCCAACGGCACGTGTTGAGCCAGACCGGTCAGCAGGCCTTTGACCTTGCGCGCCTCTTCAACCCTATCGCGCAAGTCGGGGCCAGCCAATTGTTCGCCATCATAGGGAACAAAAACATTGCCTTCGTCAATAGCGGCCCCGAACAGGTAGTCCTCCATGGCCGGGTCGTCCTTAAGATAGACTTCCGAGGCCCCGCGCTTGGCCCTATAAAGCGGTGGCTGGGCAATATAGAGGTAACCGTTATCGATAACCGGGCCCATGTGGCGGTAGAAAAACGTCAGCAACAGAGTGCGGATATGGCTGCCGTCGACATCGGCGTCGGTCATGATGATGATCTTGTGGTATCGGCATTTTTCAACGTTGAAGTCGTCACGCCCGATACCGGTGCCCAATGCCGCAATCAGGGTGCCGATTTCGGCCGAGCTCAGCATTTTATCGAACCGTGCGCGTTCGACGTTGAGGATCTTGCCGCGCAACGGCAAAATTGCCTGGTTGGAACGATCACGGCCTTGTTTGGCGGAGCCGCCGGCGCTGTCACCCTCGACGATAAACAGTTCGCTCAACGCGGGATCGCGTTCCTGACAGTCGGCCAGTTTTCCCGGTAGCGTCGAAATATCCAAGGCGCCCTTGCGGCGGGTCAATTCCCGTGCCTTACGAGCGGCCTCACGGGCCGACGCGGCATCGAAAATTTTACCGATCACCTGCTTGGCCTCGGCGGGATGTTCGCCGAACCAGCGGTCCAACCCTTCGCCGATAACATTTTCAACCGCCGGGCGGACTTCCGAGGACACCAGCTTGTCCTTGGTCTGTGAAGAAAACTTGGGGTCGGGCAATTTCACCGAAAGCACACAGGTCAATCCCTCCCTGGCATCATCACCGGTGATGGCGACCTTGTCCTTCTTCGCTATCCCGACCGAGGAAGCATAGGAATTGATGGTTCTGGTCAGCGCGCCGCGGAAGCCGGCCATGTGTGAGCCGCCGTCCCGTTGCGGGATATTATTGGTAAAGCAAAGCATGGTTTCGTGATAGCTGTCATTCCATTGCAGGGCCAATTGGACGTTAACGTCATCGCGTTGGCCATCAATGAAAATGGGCGGCTGCATTAACGCCGTTTTGGCCCGGTCTAGGTATTCGACAAAGGCGCTCAAACCGCCTTCGTAATTCAGGTTGATCACGTTTGCATCGACACTGCGCGCATCGGTCACCGTCAAGCCGACTCCGGAATTGAGAAACGCCAATTCCCGCAACCGGTGTTCCAACGTCGCGAAATCATATTCTGTGTTGGTAAAAGTCTTTGTCGACGCCAGGAAGGTTATTTCCGTGCCGGAAAGCGGTTCACCATCCTCGCCCTTAGGCGCGTCGCCGGAAATTTCCAGCGGGGCTTCCGCATCGCCGTCCTTAAAGCGGATGAAGTACTCTTTGCCTTCCCGCCTGATTTTCAATTCCAGCCATTCGGATAGGGCATTCACCACCGAAACGCCGACGCCATGAAGTCCGCCGGACACTTTGTAAGAGTTTTGGTCGAATTTACCGCCGGCATGAAGCTGGGTCATGATCACCTCAGCCGCCGACACCTTTTCTTCGGCGTGGAGATCGACAGGGATCCCGCGACCGTTGTCCGAAACCGTTACAGAACCGTCGCCATTAAGGGTAACAAGGACGGTATCGCAATAGCCCGCCATGGCTTCGTCAATGGCGTTATCAACCACTTCGTAGATCATGTGATGCAGCCCGGAGCCGTCGTCGGTATCGCCGATGTACATGCCCGGCCGCTTGCGAACGGCATCCAGACCGCGCAAAACCTTGATGGAATCAGCATCATAAGCCTCATCATCGCCATTCTGGGGCGGTGGCGAGACCTTTGTTGCGTCCGGCGCGGCATCGGGCGCGGTTTCAACCGGGGCTTCGGCTTTCGCGGCGGGATTTTTATTTCCCACTTTTTTGGTTTTCTTCGCCGTCTTTTTTTTTGTTGGTTTTGCCATTACTCGCTCTTTGGTCTAGTTGTTGGTTTCAAAGCTCAAAGCACCGCTGTCACAGTGGCCTCGGCGACGCTGAAAAACTGCGCCCTCCCGGCCAAGGGCTCAAAAAGCCCGGAATCGGTGCCGGTCATCCACACCTGGGCCCCTAGGCCCAATATTTCATCAAACAGTGCGCCCAGGCGGCGGCTATCCAAATGCGCTGCAATCTCGTCCAGGAGCAACATCGGCGCCGTTCCCTGCTCCTGCGCCCGCATTCTTGCCGACCCCAGCACCAGGGCGATGAGAAGCGCCTTTTGCTCGCCGGTGGAACAAAGCGCGGCGGCTTGCCCGTTACCGAGATGACGAACCTTCAATTCGCTTTTATGCGGCCCAATGGAGGTCCGGCCCTCGGCCGCATCGCCGCCCCGCGACTTTGCCAGGGCGACCCGAAACTGGTCTTCTGCTGCCAACGCGGGGCCATCGCCAAGCCAGGATTCAACAGGTCCGTCGACCTCAAGGGCGGCGCCGGGAAATACGCCAGTATCGGCAGCCAGGTGCAAGCCAAGACGGCGTGTCACATCAAGCCGGGCGGCGGCTACAGCGACACCGCGTGTCGCCATAGTGTCTTCCAGGCTGGCCAGCCAGTCCTCGTCTTTGGAGCCATCACGGAGCAGGCGCATTCTTTCGCGGAGCGCATGATCGTACGCCTTCACCCGACCGGCATGGGCAGAGTCAGAACCGAACACAAGCCTGTCTAGGAACCGCCTACGTGGACCGGGGCCTTCGACAAATAGCCGGTCCATTTGTGGTGTCAGCCAAAGGACACTGACATAGTCAGCCAGAACGGCTTGGCTTTTCACCACTTCGCCGTCCACCTTGACAATCCGTTTATCGCGCTTACCATCGGGTCCCTTTTCGAAGCCGGTGCCGATTTCAACCTCTCCGTCAGGGGTTGCAAGGGTCGCCGCGACGCCCCATGGGCGAGCCGGTGGCTGCAGCGCATCGATGTCTTCACCTTGTTCACGCCGCACAATTTCGGCCAGCTTGGCGCGGCGAAGCCCACGTCCAGGAACCAGGAAGGACAGCCCTTCCAGAAGGTTGGTCTTTCCGGCACCATTGGCTCCCGTCAGCACCACCGGGCGGGCGTCAAGGGCCATTCGCTGATGGTTGTAACAGCGAAAATCGGTCAGCGTCAGCCTTCGGACAGAAAGCCCTTCGCCATTGGCGTCCGGAGAGGTGTACTGTGTCGATAAACCTTGCAATCCCAAAGTGGTGATCTCCTTACACGCGCATGGGCATAAGAACGTAAAGGACGCCGGGATCATCAACCTCGCTGAAAATGGTCGGCGAAGCCGCGTCGGCCATCAGCATGCGTGCGTTTGAGCCCTCGATCTGACGAACGATATCGAGCAAATAACCAGCGTTGAAACCGACCTCGAGGACATCACCTTGATAGTCCACTTCAATTTCTTCGGTGGCGCTGCCGTCTTCGGGGCTGGAAGCCGACAGGGTTAGAATCCCACTGGCGATATTTAGCTTTACGGCCCGCGATTTTTCGCTGGATATGGCGGATACCCGGTCCACGGCAGCGGCGAATCCCTTTGTTTCCACATCTAATTTCTTGTCGTTGCCCTCGGGAATGACCCGCTGGTAATCGGGGAAGGTGCCGTCGATCAATTTCGACGTCAGCACTGTGTCCTCGAAAGAGAAACGGATTTTGGTTTCCGACAGGCCGACGGCGATATCGGCCGTTGTCTCTTCAACCAGTTTGCGCAGTTCGCTTACCGTTTTGCGCGGCACAATCACCCCCGGTATTCCGGATGCACCATCGGGAAGCGGAATTTCGACACTGGCCAGCCGATGCCCATCGGTGGCGACGGCCCGAAGGACCTGGGCCCCATTACGCTCGGCGGCATGGACATATATGCCGTTTAGGTAATAACGGGTTTCCTCGGTAGAAATGGCAAACTTCGTCTTATCGACCAGTGCCTTAACCTCCGCCACCGTGAGGGTGAATTCGTGCGCCAATTCACCACCCGATAGAACTGGAAAATCGTCGATCGGCAAGCAGGACAAGGTGAACCGGGAACGCCCCGACGACAACTGAAGCCGCCCTTCACCATCGGCATTCATTTCCACCTGGGCCCCTTCGGGGAGTTTACGAACGATGTCATAAAGGGTATGAGCCGGCGCCGTGGTCGCACCCGGAGTGGAGATTTCCGCGCCAACGGAATCAATGATATCCAGGTCCATATCGGTCGCATTAAGCGATAATTTCCCGTCGCCTGCGTCAAGTTTCAAATTTGACAGAATCGGGATCGTGTTGCGGCGTTCAACGACGCTTTGAACATGACCCAAGCACTTCAACAAATCTGCTCGTTCGATGGTTAAATTCATTGTTTAATTTCAAACCTTTAGTGTAATTTTCCCGCATTGCCTCAAGGCGTAAAAGGGGTGGCAAGAAGACGCCGGCCGAGGCTGGGTGAAGACCCCCCTTTGGAGCCAATTATTATACCAGAAGACCCTGGAATCGTAACCATTTTCGACCCCGAAAATGGGCCAAAATTCGCCCAGTAAAAAAGCCCTGAATCGGGCCTCAAGTAGCGATTGAGAAGGAACGTCATTTTCGGCCCGAAAGGGACCCGATAGAGCCCAGGCGGCAGGGCTAAAATAGCTAACCTTCAAGCATTCGACGTAGCAATTCGACGTCTTCGGCAAAAGACATGTCCAACTCACGTAGTTCATCAACCCTCTTGACCGCGTGCATCACGGTAGTGTGGTCACGACCGCCAAATTTTCGACCGATTTCAGGCAATGAGCGTGCCGTCAGCTGTTTGGCCAGATACATGGCGACTTGGCGCGGCCGTGCGACGGAACGGGCACGTCGGGCGGAATGCATGTCAGATGTGCGGATATTGAAATGAGCGGCCACCCGTTTTTGAATTTCCTCAATGGTAACGCGACGATCGTTGGCGCGAAGCAGGTCATGCAGCACATCTTGAGTCGCTTCCAAGGAAATTTCACGTCCAACAAGTTGGGCATGGGCAACCACTCGATTTAGGCCGCCTTCCAATTCGCGAACATTGGCGGTAATTTTATGGGCCAGAAATTCCAGAACCTTGGGCGGAATTTTCACCCCTAGATTCTCCGCCTTAGATTGCAAGATGCCGAGACGCAATTCATAAGTGGTGGCATGAATGTCTGCCACCAGGCCGCAATTGAGGCGGGAAATCAACCGCTCCTCCATCCCTTCCAAGTCGGACGGTGATTTATCCGAAGAAATCACGATCTGGCGGCCTTGATCAACAAGAGAGTTGAAAGTGTGGAAGAATTCTTCCTGGGTTGAATCCTTGCCGCTGATGAATTGCACGTCATCGATCATTAAGACATCAACGGAACGAAACTGGTCCTTGAAATCCACCGTATTCTTTTCCCGCAATGCCCGAATAAACCGATACATGAACTTTTCTGCAGAAAGGTAGATAACGGATCGGTCCGGGGTGCTTTTCTGTACGTGCCAGGCGATAGCATGCATCAAATGGGTCTTGCCGAGGCCGACACCCCCATACAGGAATAGCGGGTTGAATTGTGCCGTCGAGGCTTCTGCAACGCGCCTGGCGGCGGCATAGGCGAACTCGTTGGGTTTGCCGACGACGAAATTTTCGAACGTAAAGCGTTGATCCAATGGCCCGCTGATATCGTTACGTGCTTTGTTTACAGTGACGCCGTTGCTGACATGGCCGCCTGCGGAGGAAGCCTCGGGACCGGCGGTTTTTCTCGACACTGTCTGCGGTGCTTCCCGATCCGATTGGATATAGACGTCAACACTCTTGATGCCGGGATTCTCCTTCGCCCAAAGCTGACATAGCCGGTCAACATAGTGGGCGACGATCCAATCACGCATGAACCGGGTAGGAACGGAAATTTTAACTTGGCCGTCGTTGATGGCGCGAAGGGTCATCGGTTTCAGCCAGCTTTGATAGGCGGCCTCTCCAATTTCGGCCCGGAGAAGGCCGCTCACGACTTCCCACTGGGCGCCCTTATCATTGTCGAAGGTATTGGTCCCGTCCGTATTCATTTTTCCCCTACTGGCCCCTTAGGCCCCCTGGACAAAGGCCCCCGTATCGCGATGCTCCTAAACTTAGATTGCCCTTCCAGCTTTCCAAAATCCCTTCTGGGATGGCAAAAACCACCTCGAAGGTTTTGTTCAAAGGGAATGTTGATCTAGCGCCAACATTTTCAAAAGCCACCCCGGTCGAATTCATCCTGCTGGGTTGATCGGATAAATCTGGGAAAGTCGTTCAGCGATTTGCCGGTCAACCCCCGCCCGTGCCTGTAGTCATCCAACAAAATGGGATTTCCAAGACAATGTAGCTGTTGAATACCCCCGCTTTAAGAACAGATTTAGGTTTTTGCAACCGGTTTCAGTTTCTTAAAAAAAATCTCGTTAATGTCGTTTAAAAATGCCGATGAAGTTTTCGATTCAGTGTTAAGTGTAAAAAATTATTACTTAAAATAAATCCCACAAACGAAAAGTTTTACTTAGTTTTACTTATTAGCATAAAATGTTAATAAAATTTATTCAAATATCGGGTCAGTCAATTCACGTTAACTATATTAATGGGACACAAAATTGACCCGTTGTTGACGATTGAATATTAGGGCGAGTGAATGCCCCTGGCAACGTGATCGAAAAGAGAACGCGCGAAAAAATCTAAAATAATTTTCTTGACAAAATTCGGGCGGAGGAATTTACCATTTGCGTGCAAAAAAAAGCCGCGGACCCTTGGGCGCGCGGCTTGTCTGTAGCAGCAAGGATTGAAGATGGCGTTTACGCGGCCATGCCCTTGATTCTTTTGGAAAGCCTGGAAATCTTACGGGACGTGGTGTTGCGCCGGGCGATGCCTTTTTGGGCGCCGCGCACTATTTGCGGTTCGGCGGCACGAAGGGCGGCTTCTGCTTCGGCTTTGTTGCCCGCCGTAATCGCTTCTTCCACCTTGCGGGTATAGGTGCGCACGGCGCTGAGACGTCGCGTGTTGACCTCGGTCTGGCGAGCGGTTCGACGAATCCGCTTCTTTGCTGAAAGGCTATGCGCCATATCTAAAAAACCTTTTGTTTACTTGGCCCTCTAAAACAGAAGACCGGCTTATAAAGGGGTCCGCCGGGGCCGTCAAGACCCCGTTTGCATACATTGATACCCCGAAGGGCAAAAGGCGGGTTGGGCAAAATTATTTGTCGCCCGTTATGGGCCGACCGGCATCAGCCGGAAGCCGACCGTTAACGGGGGGGCGGCGCCGGGACCGCCAGGAAATTCCAGTTTCAAGACTTCATTTTCCCGCTGAAAAACACCAATGTCCAATCGTCGCCAACCCAATTGCGGCAGGGTCTTTTCATAAAAAGCCATGACCCCGCCTTCGCTGACCGGCCCGGTGGCATAGGCCTCGACAATGCGGCCCTGGGCGGTATCGAAGGCCGTCCCGGACCCGAGTTCCTCCACCAGCCCCGGCATCAACGGCAGATCCTCGATATCCTTGATGAACAGGCCCGCTTCCTGGGCCAGGGAAGAACCGGCGAAAATTACATTCGCGCCGCCCAATAGGGCGATGACAACGATGGCGGCAAAAAACGTCCTTGGTTTCATAAACCTGCTTATATATCAGCGCTGCTTGGCTGCACAATAAAATGTCGACCGTCCCGATTGCGTTATCCGCCGTATCCCCCCGGTTCGGGTTGGATCGCAGGTGCAACCGGGACACGGTTGGCCTGTGCAGCCGTAGACGGCGAATGAATGTTGAAAGTAGCCCAGTTCACCCGATGGCTGGCGATGGTCTCTGAGTGACGAACCACCGGCGGCAATCGCCTCATTCAAGACATCCCTGATGGCGCGGGCTAGGTTTTCGGCGCGGCCGCCCTGCACGGTCCCGGATTTACGCTTCGGCGATAACCCGGCCCGAAAAAGGGCCTCCGAGACATAAATATTGCCCATTCCGGCAATCACCGATTGGTCCAGTAACGCCGCCTTAATTGGCGACTTACGGCCCTTCAACGCGGCCGCCAACACCGGCCCGTTGAAGTCATTGGCCAAGGGTTCGGGTCCCATATTTTTCAGCATTTTATGACCGGCCAAGGTATCGGTGTCGGCCAAATCCATGAATCCGAAACGCCTTGGGTCATTGAAACGCACACTAATCCCACCCTCGGCCTCAAAGACCACGTGATCGTGGCGTTCCAGTGGCGGTGGAGACGTATTGAATATCCTGAATCGCCCTGACATGCCCAGGTGGGCAATCAACGTCAGCCGTTCCTGCAGATGAATCAGCAGATACTTCCCGCGCCGTGCCAGCTTTTCCACCTGCCGCCCGGAAAGCCGGCCTTCAAAATTCTCCGGCAACGGAAAGCGCAGATCCGGCCTCATCGCCTGCACCCGGTGCAAGCGGCGGCCTTCGAGAACATCGGCCAAGCCCTGGCGCACGGTTTCGACTTCGGGAAGTTCGGGCATATGGCAGGACCCTAAAGTAAAGGATTGAAAGAGACCGTTACAGGATTGATAGGTATGAAGGCTTTAACCAGTTCGGGACAGTGGCATCCGGTTGAAGCTTAGGGTATGTTGCCGCCCATGTCCAAAAACCAAAACCACCGCCCCGAAGATAAACCGGGAATGACCCATTTCGGATATCAGAGCGTCCCCGATGACGAAAAATCGTCCCTGGTGCGTGATGTCTTTGATTCCGTCGCGCCCAAATACGACCTGATGAACGACTTGATGAGCCTCGGCGTTCACCGAATTTGGAAAAGAGCGATGATGGACTGGCTGGCGCCTAGGCCAGGCATGCGGCTACTGGACGTGGGCGGCGGCACCGGCGATATCGCTTTGCGTTTTATCGAGCGTGGTGGGACACGCGTTACCGTCATAGACGTCAATGATGAAATGCTTAGTCAAGGCCGCGACCGGGCCACGGACAGAGGCATTCTCGATGGCATCGAGTGGACCCAGGGCGACGCCGAAAACTTACCGGTGGCAGACGCCTCCCAGGATGCCTACACCACCGCCTTTTGTATCCGCAACGTTACCCATATCGACCGAGCACTCCGTGAAGCCCGGCGCGTCCTCAAACCCGGCGGCCGCTTTCTGTGCTTGGAATTCAGCCAAGTGGTGTTGCCGGTTCTGGACCAACTTTACAAAACCTATTCCTTCAAGGTGCTGCCGGCACTGGGTGAGCAGGTTGCCGGCGACCGCCAGGCCTACCAATACCTGGCCGAAAGCATCCGCCGGTTCCCGGCACAAGGCCCCTTCGCCGAGATGATCACCGAGGCCGGACTAGAACAAGTCAAGGTGCGCAACCTTTCCGGCGGCATCGCCGCCATCCATTCAGCTTGGCGGGTTTAAGCCTTGAGCAGCCCGCTTAGCAATTTCACCCAGCTTCTCAAGGTGGCCCACACTTTGGCCCGACATGACGCGCTGTTTCCGCTTGAGGAACTTGAGGTGGCGCCGATGGTGGTCACCTTGTCGCGGCTATTGGCGGTGTTTTCAAAGGCCGAAACATCCGGGCGGCCCGGTCAGCGCCTGGCCAGGGCCTTGAACGAGGCCGGGCCCAGCTTCATCAAGCTGGGCCAAGCCATGGCCACCCGTTCGGACCTGTTAGGCGAAGAAATGTCAGCGGATTTGTCTGACCTTCAGGATAAACTTCCATCGTTTCCTACAGGAGAGGCGCGCGCCATCATCGAGCAAGAGTTTGGCCGGCCCCTAGACTCTCTTTTTTCGTCCTTCGAGGACTCCGCAGTGGCAGCGGCGTCCATTGCCCAGGTCCATTTCGCCGTCACTACGGAAGGTCAGGAAGTAGCGGTAAAAATTTTGCGGCCCGGCATCGAAGAAGCCTTCCAACGCGATCTAGAGCTGATGCGTTGGGTCGCCGGGCTGATCGTCAAGGCGAAACCGGAAATACAGCGCCTGAAGCCCCTCGAATGTATCGATGCGCTCGCTGAAACGGTAAAACTGGAAATGGATTTGCGTCTCGAAGCCGCCGCCGCGGTGGAAATTGCCGAAAACTTTGCCGGTGATGAGGATTTCCGGGTGCCCCAAGTGGACTGGACCCGGACCGGGCGCCGGGTGATGACCACCGAACGGCTCTCCGGCATTCCGCTGGATGAACGCGACGCGCTTATTGCCGCCGGGCACGACCCCCACATGGTTCTGCAAAAGTCCTCCAACGCTTCATTTAGACAGGTCTTTCGCGACGGTTTCTTCCATGCCGATGCCCACCCCGGCAATCTGTTCGTTTTGGAGTCAGGCGCCATCGGCGCCGTCGATTTCGGAATCATGGGCCGGCTTGACCTGAAATCTAGGCGTTGGCTGGGTGAATTGTTGGTGGCGTTCCTCAACCGGGATTACCGCCGCGCCGCCGAAATTCATTTTGAGGCCGGATGGGTGCCATCGCACCGATCCGTTGACGCTTTTACCCAAGCCTGCCGGTCCATCGCCGAGCCGATCTTAGACCGGCCCCAAAACGAAATCTCCATCGCCCGCTTATTGGGACAGCTATTCCAGATTACCGAAACCTTCCAGATGGAAGCCCAGCCGCAGCTTCTATTACTACAGAAAACCATGCTCGTCGCCGAGGGCACGGGGCGCCGTCTGGTACCGGAAGCCAATATGTGGATCATGGCCCGGCCCTTGATTGAAGAATGGATGATCGAAAACCTGGGACCCGAGGCCCAAATTCGCGACACCATTGGCAATATTGCCAATGTAGTGGATCGAATTCCCCGGGTTTTCAACGATATCGAGAAAGGCGCCACCATTTTATCGGAAGGCCGAGTCAAACTTCATCCGGAAACGGTCGCGGCACTGAAGCAAGGTAACGGTACCGGGGGCGGACGTCCGGTTCTTTGGCTAACCGTGGCAGCAGTGGCTGTGTTGGCCGCTATTTTCAAGTTCATTTGAACAAACAACCCCCGGAAAACGGTAGGGTTGCGTCAACCGAATACCCGGACTATCTTAACCACATCATTTTATCGTTAAATTTGAACAAACCCCATAACACTTGCGGGGAAAGATGCTTGATAACAAAAAAATTCTATTGATCGTGTCCGGTGGGATCGCCGCATATAAGTGCCCTGATCTCGTCCGGCGGCTGCGTCAGCGTGCCGCCAGGGTCCGGTGCGTCCTGACTAACGGCGGCGCCGAATTCGTTACCCCCTTAGCGCTAGGCGCTGTCAGCGAAGACAAAGTCTATCAGGATTTGTTCTCCCTCACCGATGAAGACGAAATGGGGCATATTCGGTTGTCGCGCGAGGCCGACCTGGTGTTGGTGGCACCGGCAACGGCCAACATCCTAGCCAAAATGGCACATGGAATTGCCGACGATTTGGCAAGCACCGCGTTGATGGCGTCGGACAAGCCAATCTTGTGCGCCCCGGCAATGAATGTCCGCATGTGGGAAAACCCCGCGACCCTGGAAAACCTGGCAACCCTGGCCAAGCGCGGCGTCGGTTTCATCGGGCCTGAAGAAGGCGACATGGCCTGCGGCGAATGGGGGCTCGGACGGATGTCAGAACCGGACCAGATTGCCGACGCCGTCGAGGAATTTTTCCGCCAAGAGCTTCCCTTGAACGGCATCCGGTCACTAGTCACCAGTGGGCCGACCCTGGAAGCCATTGACCCCGTCCGTTACCTGGCCAACCGGTCATCGGGCAAACAGGGTCACGCCATTGCCACCGCTTTGTCTAGGCTGGGCGCCGCCACGACCCTGGTTTCCGGTCCCAGTCATCAACCCGATCCGGTAGGGGTCAAAATGGTGAAGGTCGAAACCGCCGTTCAAATGCTGGATGCCTGCGAAAGCACCCTGCCGGTAGATGTCGCCATCCTCGCCGCGGCGGTCTCAGATTGGCGGGTGGAAACGGCGGAAATAAGCAAAATCAAGAAAGGCAGTGACAAAAAGCCCCCGGCGCTGACCCTTGTTGAAAACCCCGATATCCTTGCCACCTTAAGCGCCGTTGGAAATGCACGACCGCGTTTGGTCATCGGTTTTGCCGCCGAAACCGATGATGTCATCGCCAACGCCACTCAAAAGCGTGCCAAAAAGGGCTGCGATTGGATCGTTGCCAACGATGTCAAACCGGAAACCGGCACCTTTGGCGGCGATGCCAACACCGTCCACCTGATAACCGAAGACGGCGTCGAGGATTGGCCGACACAGTCCAAAGCCGCCGTCGCCGAACGTCTGGCCGAACGGGTTGTCGAAACCCTGACGGCGACGCAATAGGCCACACCTTCAGGAACATGGCCGGAAACGCGAGCATGAGTACAAACGGCGTCGATATCACCATTCAGCGATTGGCCCACGGTGCCAACCTGGACCTGCCGGCCCCGGCCACGGATTTGAGCGCCGGTGCCGATCTTTTGGCGGCGGTTACCGAGGCGTTAATCCTGCCCCCAGGCGGTCGCGCCATTATTCCTACCGGCATTGCCATTGGCATGCCCGGCGGTTTCGAGGCTCAGATCAGGCCGCGCTCAGGCCTTGCGGCAAAGCACGGCGTCACCGTCCTCAATGCCCCCGGTACCATCGACGCGGATTATCGCGGCGAAATCGGCGTGATCCTGATCAATCATGGCGACGAGCCCTTTACCATCACGCGTGGCCAGCGGATCGCCCAATTGATAATCGCACCGGTCAGCCGGGCGCAATGGATTGAAGTGGACACCTTTGATGAAACCCCGCGTGGCGATGGCGGGTTCGGGTCTACGGGAACGGGGGGTTGAACCATTTTACGGTTGTCTAAAAAAATGATGTTCGCGATCGAAGCCGTTCTCGATATTGCTTACCATTCCAGTTCCGAACCGGTGCCAAGCCGCGACATCACCCGGCGCCAGGGAATCCCGCGGCGGTATCTGGAACAGGCCCTTCAACATTTGGTCAGAAACGGCCTTCTGATTGGGGTCCGCGGCCCGCAGGGCGGTTACCGCCTAGCCCGCGAACGCCGCCGCATCACTATTGGCGATATTGTCCGGGTCGTCAGCGAAATGGAATCCAACAATCAATTGATCGAGGATACGCCCGGCTCCGAACTCGGCCACAAAGTGGTTCGGCCGCTATGGCTGGATCTTAGAAATGAGATGATGGCGCGTCTCGACAAACTGAGCGTTGACGACCTTTGCAGCCACGCCGATCAAGCCGGAATCATCAGCGAAGGCCGCCAAAACCTTGATTTTACTATTTAAAACCCTCTAATCCGACATGAACGACATGCCTGATAGCACCCCTGCCAATGCCGGATTTCGCGGTCGGGTTTACGATGACATCGTCGATGCCATCGGCGCTACGCCGTTGGTGCGGCTTAAAAATCTCGCCGCCTTGGAAGGGGTGAAGGCCGAGATTCTCGGCAAATGTGAATTTTTCAATCCCTTGGGCTCGGTCAAGGACCGTATCGGCATGGCCATGATTGATGCCGCCGAAAAGGATGGCCGCATTAAGCCGGGGGCGACCCTTGTCGAGCCGACCTCGGGCAACACCGGAATCGCCTTAGCCTTCGTCGCCGCCGCTAAGGGGTATCGGCTGATCCTGACGATGCCGGAAAGCATGTCCTTGGAACGCCGTAAAATGCTTTTATTATTGGGCGCGGAACTGGAATTGACTCCTGCCGAGAAAGGCATGAAGGGCGCCATCACCAAAGCCGAGGAATTGGTCAAAAAGACCAAGGGCGCGATCATGCTGCAACAGTTCGAGAACCCCGCCAACCCGGACATTCACCGCCATACCACCGCCGAAGAGATCTGGGCAGATACCGGCGGCAACATCGATATTCTGGTTTCCGGCATCGGCACCGGCGGCACCCTGACCGGTTGTGCACAGGTCCTGAAACACCGCAAGGACGACCTAAAAATCGTCGCCGTCGAGCCCGAAGACAGCCCAATTCTTTCCGGCGGCACCCCGGGGCCGCACAAAATACAAGGGATCGGCGCTGGCTTCGTTCCCAGCATTCTTGATGTTGGCGCCATTGATGAAATTCTCAAAATCGGTAATGAAACAGCCTTCGCCATGGTCCGCAAGGTGGCGAAGACGGAAGGCCTTGCCGTCGGCATTTCATCGGGCGCGGCGCTGGCCGCCGCCGTCGAATTGGCCGACCGCGACAACATGGAAGGCAAGGTGATCGTGGTCATTCTACCCGATTTCGCCGACCGTTATCTTTCGACCGCCTTGTTCGACGGCTTGGTTTAACGGGCTGGCCATGGGGTTCAGCGAAGACCAGATAAATCGATACGCCCGCCATATCCTGCTGGACGGGGTCGGCGGCGTTGGCCAACAGAAATTGTTGGATTCCAGCGTTCTGGTCGTTGGCGCCGGTGGACTGGGGTCGCCGGTGTTAATGTATCTGGCCGCCGCCGGGGTCGGAACGCTAGGCGTCGTCGATGACGATGTCGTCGACCTGTCCAATCTTCAGCGCCAAATCGTTCATTCTACGGCTGCTGTGGGAACCCCGAAGGTGGAAAGCGCCAAAAAGACCCTCGCCGCCATCAACCCCGATGTCACCGTGATCCCCCACCAGGAAAGGATCACGGCTGAAAACGCGCTCGATTTGATTTCCGGGTACGACATCGTCGCCGACGGCTCGGATAACTTCGCCACCCGGTTCCTGATCAACGACGCCTGTTATTTGGCCAAAAAAACCCTGGTATCGGCGGCGATCCTCAAATTCGACGTACAACTCTACACCTTCAAGGCGCATCTGGTTGATGACGAAGGACATGGTCCTTGTTACCGTTGCATTTTCCTGGAGCCGCCGCCGGAAGGACAGATTCCGACCTGCGCCGAGGCCGGCGTGTTGGGCGCCCTTTGCGGCATGGCAGGCTCACTGCAGGCGACAGAGGTGCTCAAGGAACTAATCGGAATTGGTGAAAGCCTTTCTGGCGCGTTGATGATCTATGATGGGCTGGCGACGACATTCCGCAAAATCTCGGTCAAACCCGATCCTGGTTGCCGTCTTTGTGGCGACAGTCCAGTTATTACCGACCTCACCATCCACCAAGCTGAGAGCCAAAGTCCATGACCACCGACAGTCCGTCCCCGGAAAAACTTTCCATCGTCGTTTACGCCGGCCACTACGACAAGGTTCACTATGCGTTGGTCATGGCGGCCGCGGCCGCGGCCATCGGCAGGCCGGTGACGTTGTTTTTCACCATGGGCGCGTGTCATGCCCTGAAGAAATCAGATGATACCGGTGGCCATGCCTGGCGTTCCATGCCGCTAAGCGAGGAAGAGGGAACCGGCGGCGACAAGGACGATTCGTATGCCGCCATGAGTGTCGCCACCTTCGAGGAGCTTCTTCAGTCCTGCATTCAATTAAAGGTTACGTTTATGGTTTGCGAGATGGGCTTGAGAGCCGTGGGCCTAGAAGGTCAACCGCTTCGCGACGACATTCCTCTCGAGGAAGGCGGGGTCGTTACCTTCCTCAACGACGCGTCGAAGGACGGCGCGATGATTTTTATCTAAGGTATTTACCGCAAATTCGTCGTCGCAAATGAGTCCATTCGCTCGGGATTTGCTCTAGACAATTTTTTGCGCTTTTGCCGTTACCGGCCCCGATTTGCCATCCCCGATTGGCGCCCCATCCACCATAATCAAGGGCTTGATCCCGAGGCTGTTGGTGAGGAAGGCTTCCGAGGCAATGGCCAGATCAGCGGGCTTAAGCGTACGCTCCGCCGCCGCCAGGACCTTGATGACCTCTGCCCGCATGACGCCGGGAAGGGCGCCATCGATAACAGGCGGCGTCACCGTCCCGCCATCGATCACCAGGAAAAGATTAGCGACGGTTGCTTCGGCAAGATTGCCCGAGGAATTCAGCAACAACGCTTCATCTGCGCCCCGCAAGGCTGCCTCCCTGGCCGCCAAAATTTCGTCCAAAAAGCCGATGGTTTTGATGCCGGAAAGTGGCGAATGCTCGTTGCGCCGTGTCACCGTGGCAATCACTGCGTTTACACCCTTGGCCATCGTTTCGTCCTGGGCGGCGCCGGTGATCAGCAGGCTTGGCTGCGCCGGCACCGGCGGCAACAGCCCCCTAGGCGCCGGTCCCCGAGTCAGGGTAAGCCTAAGGATGCCTTCGCTGATGCCATTGGCATCAATGACATCCTGTAAAGCGGCGGAAAGTTCCTGGTCGCCCAAGGGGACATTTAGGCCGATGATGTCTGCGCCATCGCGGAGACGGATCAGGTGGGCATTTAAACGCGCCGCCCGGCCGTCCCTAACGGCAATGGTCTCGAACAATCCGTCCCCTAGGGTTAGTCCCCGGTCCACAAAGTCCACACGGGCTTTAGATGCCGCTACCAGTTGACCGCCCCAAAAGACCTTCACCGCACCTGTTCCCTTATCTGTTCGCCGGGATCCAGGCTTTGCAGCAGCGCCCAGACCTTGTCCATGGATTCATCATATTCCGCCGCCGGATCGGAATCGGCGACAATGCCGCCGCCGGCCTGGGCAGCCACCTGGCCGTCTTTAATGACCAGGGTGCGGATCACAATGGAAGAATCCATGGCGCCGTCAAAACCGATCCAGGCAATGGCGCCGCAATAAGGCCCGCGCCGCGCTGGTTCCAGTTCGTTGATAATTTCCATGGCCCTGATTTTAGGCGCACCGGTGATCGATCCGCCGGGGAACGTCGCCCGCAGCAAGTCCACCGGGCCGAGATTGGAAAACAGGATGCCCCGCACTTCGGAGACCAGATGATGGACGTTGGCAAAAGTCTCCAGGGTGGCCAGTTCGCTGACCTCAACACTGCCCAGCCGGCAAACCCGGCTCAAGTCATTGCGCATAAGATCAACGATCATCAGGTTTTCAGCCTGATCCTTTTCGCTTAGGCTTAATTCATCCGCCAGGGCCTTGTCTTCGCCGGGGGTTCTGCCACGGGGCCGTGTTCCCTTAATCGGCCGGGTGACGACAAGGCCTTCCGTGTTGAGACTGAGGAAACGTTCCGGGGATGCAGACAGAATGGTGGTGCCGTCAGGCGCGGAAATAAAGGCGGAAAAGGGCGCTGGGGATAACGACCGCAACCGCCGGTACAACATGAATGGACCCAGCCCCTGGGGCATGACGCTCAACAGCCGTTGCGTCAAGTTGGCCTGAAAAATGTCACCGGCATGGATGTAGTCGATCACCCTGGACACCATGTCCTCGTATTCCCCCCGTGACAGTTCCGGCGTCCAGGTTGCCGCCAGTTCCCAATCGATGGGGCCGGGCGCCGGCACATTTTGGATTCGCGCCGCCATGGCCCGCGCCCGGTGTTCCGGCGGAAGCCGGTTCGGAGTCTCAGTTTCGCGGGCGATGATCCAGGCTTGGCGGGTCTGGCTGTCGAAGGCGGCCAAGGTGTCAAATAGCCCTAGGCCTACGTCGGATACGTCCAGACCGGGATCCACAAGGGGCGGTAACCGTTCAAGGTGGCGGCCCAACTCATAGCTCAAGTAGCCGACGGCGCCGCCTTGGAAGGGCGGCAAATCGGGATCAATTCGCATCGGAAACCGTTTTAATTTGGCCTCCAGGCTATCGAAAGGATTGGTTTTTTCACCTCCGCTCAGAACCCAAAAAGGATTGGCGGCGATATAGGCATAACGGCCCCGGCCGCCGTTTTCCGCGGCGCTATCCAGAAACGCGACATTTGATTCGCCTGCAAAGGCAGCGAACGCGCCTAGGGGGTCGCGGTAGGGAATGGGCAGTGCATAGGGCATATCATTCATGCGGTATACCTGGGGTCCAACCGGTCGGGGAGCCAAGCCTAATCGCTGATAACCCGGTCCGGTGGCGTGTGGCCGTCGATAAAGCTTTGGATATTGAGCACCACTTTATCACCCATATCCACCCGACCCTCGAAGGTGGCGGAGCTCATATGCGGTAACAAGATGACATTATCCAGGGTCAACAACTTCGGATTGACGGCCGGTTCGTGTTCGAAGACGTCCAGCCCGGCGCCGGCGATCTCACCGGCCTCCAGTATCTTGGTCAGGGCGGCTTCATCGATGATCTCGCCCCTGGCCGTGTTAACGATGACGGCATGCGGCTGCAACAACTTCAACCGCCGGGCCGACAGAAGATGAAAGGTTGCTGGCGTGTGCGGACAATTGACGGAAATGATGTCCATGCGGGCTAGCATTTGATCCAGGCTTTCCCAATAGGTCGCCTCAAGTTCGGACTCGATCTCATCATGGACGGGGTTGCGGTTATGATAGTGGACCGACAGGCCAAACCCGCGGGCGCGTCTGGCCACCGCCTGGCCGATCCGGCCCATACCGATAATCCCCAAGCGCTTTCCGAAAATGCGGTGTCCCAGCATCCAGGTCGGCGACCAGCCGGACCAAGAACCTGCCCGCATGGTCATTTCGCCTTCGACCAAACGGCGCGGCACGGCCAAAATCAACGCCATGGTCATATCGGCGGTGTCCTCGGTCAGCACATCGGGTGTATTGGAGACGGTGATCCCACCCTCCTTCGCCTTGTTCAAGTCGATGTGATCAACACCGGTGCCGTAATTTGCGATTAATTTTAATTTTTTGCCGGCCTGACCAAGAAGGTCGGCATCGATGGAATCGGTAACGGTCGGCACCAAAACATCGGCGGTCTTGATAGCTTCTACCAACTGGTCATGGGACATCGGATTGTCGTTAACGTTCAGACTGACGTCAAACAGTTCCATCATTCGTGTTTCAGTGGCGTCCGGCAACTTGCGCGTGACCACCACCTTTGTTTTTTTCTTGGCCATTATGTTCCCTTGTGTTCCCACCCTCAGGCCCAGTGGATAGAATCTAACAGATGGTATCCACTTGCAACCCCGGAACCGGTTGTCCAGTGCCCAAGACCAAGCCCATACGGCACATCTATCCGAACCGTTCTGAAGGGTTTATAATAGCCCACTCTTCGGACTTTTGTTCCCCCTGAACTGGATAATTTATGCCTCGATCTCGTTTCCCCCTCTTATTCTGCCTGCTTGTGCTGATCGGCGTAGCCCCCGCCCTTGAGGCCGCCATCAAGGGTACCGGGCTGCCGTTGCCCCGGTTTGTCAGCCTGCGCGCCGGTGAAGTTAACCTGCGCACCGGCCCAGGCATTCAATACCCTGTCGATTGGGTCTATTTGCGTCAAAATCTACCGATGGAAATCATCGCTGAATACGGGACCTGGCGAAAAGTACGTGATTGGCGCGGGACCCAGGGCTGGGTCCATCAAAGCATGGTCAGCGGGCTCAGGACTCTCATTATCACCGGAAATAAACGCACCGTACGTCGAAAGGCCGATTTCCAAAGCCCGCCGGTCGCCATCCTTGAGGCCGGGGTTATCGGCAAGCTGCTATCGTGTCCCGATCTTAACGGATGGTGCCGGGTCGATGTCGCCGGTAACAAAGGATGGTTAAGACGCGTGGATTTTTGGGGCGTGCTTAAAAACGAAGTGACGGAATAAGGGCCTGCGGGCCTTTGCTAAACCCTCCCTTGGTCAATCGCTTCGCGCAATCCCC
Organism: Alphaproteobacteria bacterium MarineAlpha3_Bin2; assembly: GCA_002938315.1. Taxonomy (GTDB): domain Bacteria; phylum Pseudomonadota; class Alphaproteobacteria; order Rhodospirillales; family Casp-alpha2; genus Casp-alpha2. Next base: position 45,579 of record PTLL01000001.1, read on the forward strand.
ATCAATCAAAATCATTGGCCAATGCATCCTTTACCACGTCGGTCAGGTTCGCCATATGGCCATATTGCTTGTGACCAATGCCCAAAGTCACCGTCGATTCCGGATCACGGAACTTTTCCACCTGATCAAGCGTGAACGGAAAGTGCAGAAACTGGATTGACGACGCCTTGCCGTCGGCAGTGGTGCGATCAATATCGTCTTCGGGGAGGGCCGCGATGGTTTCATCGCCCAGCGTTAAGGTCACCGTTTCTTCGACGCCGCCTAGGCCGGCCAAAAACTTTTCCCGGCGCACCGGTTCATCGATTTCGAACATCAGCGTGGCAACCAGCTCTCGGCCATTTGGGATCAACGGGTTATAAGCGCTGAGCTCGTCCTCGATCTGGTCATCCCCACCTTTTTCGATATACAGCATCTCTTGGACCTGATGCAGCATGGTGTCATAGGATTCGAAATAGAACGTGGCGTCAGGGCCGACAGAAACACGGCGGTTTTTCTTTATTGCCGTGATTTCGCGTTTATGTGCCGGGCGGACGGCGATGTAGTCGTCCCTGGCCATAATATCGTCATTGGTAATTTCGTGTTTTGCTGGCATTAGAATAATCCTTAGGCGCCCAAGGCGCTTTACATGCCGTAAGCGCGGGAGATGAGTTCAATAGGGTGCGTGGCGGCACTAAGTTCAGACGCATCGCCGTCAAGACGTTCGACCCCTTGCAGGATATGGTCCCGCGCCAACGGACATTCGGAGACCACGTGGCCGGGGTTTTGTTTTTTAACATCGCGGGCGACCGGCTTGCCGATTTTCAACGCGACGTCGAAGTTATCTTTCATCACCCCCCACGAGCCACCATGCCCGGAGCACCGTTCAATCACGGAGAGATCCGTGTCCGGAACCAGCCGCAGCATCTCGGCCGCCTTCTGGCCCATGTTCTGGGCCCGGGCGTGGCACGCGATATGAACGCTGACGCCGCCATCCAGGGACGAAAGGCCATCGGCCAGCCCTTCGGTCTTGGCGATATTGACCAGGTATTCACTGATGTCTGACGTCGCCTCACTCAGGCGTTTGACGTTTTCATCATCGGGCACGATCAGTGGCCATTCAAACTTCAGCATCAAGGCGCACGATGACACCAGCGCAATGACGTCATAGCCCTTGGCTATCCATTCACCCAAATCCTTAGCGGTGGCTTCGGCGCTTTTGGCGACGGCGGCAATATCCCCCTGTTCCAATTGCGGCATACCACAACATCGGGGATGGACGATCTCAGTCTCGACACCGTTTTTGGCCAACACTTTGACGGTGGCCTCGCCGATAGCGGTGGTGTTGTAATTACCAAAACAAGTGGCGTAGATCACTACCTTGCGACCGAAGGCCGGGGCATCCTTGTTGACGACCGGGGCCATGTCCTTGGCCTTTTCAACTAAGGGGGTATCACTGAATTTGGGAAGGGTGGCATCTGCGTGAATGCCGGCGACTGCCTGCATCACCGGTCGGGTCAATTTATTTGAGCAACTGCACGCCCAGTTCGCCAACCCAGACGCCCCGCAACCGAGCTTGCCGTTGCGGTCGGTCTTGGTCAGCTGTTTGGCGGCGAACGACACCTTGCCCTGCTTCGCTTCCAAGGCGCGGGCACGCAGCATCAGGTGCGGAAAATCAAGATTGAATTCATGCGGCGGCACATACGGGCACTTGGTCATGAAGCACATGTCGCAAAGGGTGCAAGCGTCGATGATCGGCTTGAAATCCTCGCTGTCGACGCTGTCCAACTCGCCCGTTTCCGAATCGTCAATCAGGTCGAAAAGACGCGGGAAGCTGTCACACAAGTTGAAGCACCGCCGGCAACCATGACAGATATCGAAAACCCGGCGCAGTTCCCCATCAAGCTTTTCCGGGTCGGTATAATCGGAATCCCGCCACGGAATGGGGTGGCGTTCCGGGGCTTCGAGACTGCCTTCGCTCATGATCCAATATTCATAATAATACTCAAAAAACAGGAGGGACCGTCACCGGCCCCCCCATGGATTCTTAGTGTTTTAAATAACTTCCGGTTGGTCCGGGGCCTCTTGCCCACGATAACCGTTAGTCCAAGTTGTCGAGGGCTTTTTGGAAGCGCCCGGCGTGGGATTTTTCAGCCTTGGCGAGGGTTTCGAACCAATCGGCGATTTCATCGAAGCCTTCTTCGCGCGCCGACTTCGCCATGCCTGGATACATGTCCGTGTATTCGTGGGTTTCCCCGGCGACGGCGGCCTTTAGGTTGTCGCCGGTGCCGCCGATGGGAAGGCCGGTGGCCGGATCGCCGGTTTCCGCGAGATATTCGAGGTGGCCGTGGGCATGGCCGGTTTCGCCTTCCGCGGTTGAGCGGAAAACGGCGGAAACGTCGTTGTAGCCTTCGACATCGGCCTTCTGGGCGAAATACAAATAACGGCGATTGGCCTGGCTTTCCCCGGCAAAGGCGTCTTTCAAATTCTGTTCGGTCTTGGATCCCTTTAGATCGGTCATGGTCGTCTCCATCCTCTTCTTCAACAATTGACAAACAATCAACCGCTCCGGAGGACGTTAATTCCTCCCGGTAACGGTCCTTAATATGATGCGGTGGTACGGCGGAGTCAAGTTTTTTTAATTATTCTAAACAATAGTATAATTATTTGTTTTTAAAAATTATTCTTCTAGCCGGATAACGATATCGACGCGTTTCACCTTCGCGCCGGCGGGCGGCGGTGGCATGGAAGCGACGACGACCTGATCACCGGGAATGTCATCGAGCCGATTAGAGCCTTCGAAGAAAAAGTGATGGTGGTCGGAGGTATTGGTGTCGAAGTATGAGCGTTGTGAATCGACGACGATCTCCCTGAGCAGGCCGGCAGCCGTGAACTGATGTAGCGTATTATAGACCGTCGCCAATGACACCCTTATGGAGGCGGCCTGCGCCTCGGCATGGAGAATTTCAGCGGTAACGTGCCGGTCCGGGCCCTCGAGCAGCATTTTAGCCAACGCCAACCGCTGCCGGGTAGGACGAAGGCCGGCACCGCGTAAACGGTCTAGTACCTGTTTATAGGGTCTTGGGGTATCGGTTTTTGACATTTCCATCCCACCTATATGGCTCCTAATTAGGGCCTTTCCAGCAATAATCTTAACCGTTCTAAACTAACCCGCGGGTTAAGACTATATTTTATTTAAGGAAAAGGCGTCCCCGCCCATTGGCCTCGGGTTCAGAACTATTTGGAAGAACCATTCGAGCCGTTACCCGGCTTCGGCATGCCGATGACGTTGCAACCGGAATCAACATGATGAATTTCACCGGTAACGCTATTGGATAAATCGGAAAGCAGGTAAAGCGCGGACCCGCCGATATCATCCAAATGGACGTTTCGATTCAAGGGGGCGTTATCTTCGCTCCATCGGTAAATATGCCTGGCGCCGGCGATGGCGCTGCCGGCCAGGGTCCGCATGGGGCCAGCGGAAATGGCGTTAACGCGAATGTTTTGCGGTCCCAAATCAACGGCCATATATTTGATACTGGCTTCCAGCGCCGCCTTAGCGACGCCCATGACGTTATAGTTGGGCACCACCCGTTCCGCCCCGGAAAAAGTCAGCGTCACCATGGCGCCACCGTTCGTCATCAAGGAAGCGGCACGGCGCGCCAGGGCGGTAAACGAATAACAAGAAATGTCCATGGTCCGGGAAAAGTTAGCGCGGCTGGTATTCAGATATTTACCCTTCAGTTCATCCTTATCGGAATACGCGATTGCATGAACAAGAAAATCCATCTTGCCCCATTGACTTTCAATCTCGGCAAAGACTTGATCCATGCTCGCCTCATCCTCAACGTCACAGGGGAGTATGATCGAAGAGCCGATACTTTCTGCCAACGGTTTGACCCTTTTGGCCAAGGTTTCGCCCTGATAGGTGAAAGCCATTTCGGCACCGTGCCGGCTCAAGACGTCGGCGATTCCCCAGGCAATGGAACGAGCATTGGCAACGCCCATGACCAAGCCCTTTTTTCCGGCCATCAGCGCAGTAGATTGGGATGTTGCAGTCAACCCTCAGCCCTTTTGAAAACAAGGGACGCATTTGTGCCGCCGAACCCAAAGCTATTCGACAGCACGCAATTGAGGCCCGCATTATCAATGCGCTCGGTAACGATTTCTGCCTCGCCCGCCTCCGGGTCGAGATCGTCGACATTGGCCGACGCGGAAATAAAATCATTGTTGAGCATAATCAGCGAATAAATCGCCTCATGGGCCCCGGTGGCGCCCTGGGAATGACCGGTTAAAGACTTTGTCGATGAAATTTTCGGATGGTGTGCGCCGAACACCTCCTGGATTGCCTTAATTTCTGCCATATCGCCTGCCGGGGTCGAGGTGCCGTGGGCATTAATGTAATCAACCTTGGTGTTGCCGAGCCCTTGCGTGGCCATCCGCATGCAGCGCATCGCGCCCTCCCCCGATGGTGCCACCATATCAACCCCGTCAGAGGTGGCGCCGTAACCGATGATTTCACCGTAAATCCTAGCCCCCCGGGCTTGGGCGCGTTCCATTTCTTCGAGCACCACAACCCCGGCCCCGGCGGCGATCACGAAACCGTCCCGGTTGACATCGAACGGACGGGATGCCCGTTCCGGCGTGTCGTTGTATTTCGACGAAAGCGCGCCCATGGCATCAAACAGCACCGTTAACGTCCAATGCAGTTCCTCACCCCCGCCGGCAAACACGATGTCCTGTTTGCCCCATTGAATCATTTCGGCACCGTTGCCGATGCAATGGGCGCTGGTTGAACACGCCGACGAAATGGAATAGCTGAGCCCACGCATATGAAACGCCGTCGAGAGATTGGCGGAATTGGTCGAACACATGGATTTGGGCACGGCATAGGGGCCGACGCGCTTGGCGCTTTTGTCCCGCGCCGTATCCGCCGCGTTGACTAGCGCCGATGTTGACGGGCCACCGGACCCCATGACCAAGCCCGTCCGCTCGCTGGAAACCTCGGTATCGCTCAAACCCGCATCGGCAATGGCTTCCTGCATGGCGACATAATTGTAAGCGGACCCATCCCCCATGAAGCGCCGCAACTTGCGGTCAATCTTCTCATCCATGTCGATTTGGGGGGTGCCGGCGACATGCGAGCGAAACCCCCGTTCCGCATAATCCTCATTGAACACGATGCCAGAGCGCCCTTCGCGCAGACTGGCGGTGACCTCGGCAACGTTGTTACCGATGGGTGAAACAATCCCCATTCCGGTTACCACGACACGTTTCATAGAAGCCTCGCCTCGCTTACATCAGGTCTCGGCGGGAAGCAGGACCACCTTCAGGCCTTCGGCGGCATACCCTTCTTCCCCATCGACCTTCATGACGCCATCGGCGAAGCAAAGGGTGCTTCTCCGCTCCATCACCCGTTTGATATCAATATAGTATGAAACCAGCTTGACGCCAGGCGTTACCTGTCCGGAGAACTTAACCTTGTCCACGCCCAAGGCACGGCCGGCGCCGGGCAATCCCCGCCAGCCCAGGAAAAAGCCGGTTAACTGCCACAGCGCGTCCAAGCCCAAACATCCGGGCATTACCGGGTCGCCTTCGAAATGGCATTTGAAAAACCAGAGATCCGGGTTGATGTCGAATTCGGCGACGATGTGGCCCTTATCATAAGCACCGCCGTGGTCGGATATCTCGACGATGCGGTCGAACATCAACATCGGCGGCAACGGCAATTGGGCATTGCCGGGACCGAACATGTCGCCGTGCCCGCAGGTCAGTAATTCTTCGTAGGAGTAACTGGATTTCTGATCAGTCAACGGCTTACAACCCCTTGTTCGTGTTGCATTGTGCTTAATACCCAGCAGTAACCGAATACCAAGAAATGTCTAGGTTTTTTAAAAAAAGGCGATCCCCAAACGCCCCGTATTCCTAGTAAGGTATTGAAACAATTTACAAATTACTTGTTGGGGCAAGGTATAATCGTCTACATCCATCTAGCTTTGTCTACATTCCACCAAATTCTGCTTTGTTTTCAGACTGTTAAAAAGCGACACCCGGGGCCGCCACAAAGCAGATCGCGGGGAATTCCTCTCCGGCCCGGCCCAACCCCTATCGGATCGGCCCCGAACCCATTTCACAATGTCAAAGAGCGGCGGCGGTTGTCTAGAACATATATGGAACATTTATAGGGAGAGTCAAGGGGACCGGCCAAGCATCCCCGGAATTTCACCGCAATTGGTCACCGGCATCCGGCCATTGTTGCCGTGTGTGGTGAACGTAAAGAATCTCGACCACATTCTTGGCAATTCGATAGGCGACGATATAGGGGTATTTAGCAACGACCAACTCGCGCGTATCGACCCACCTTCCGGGACGGCCGATGAACGGCGTTTCTTCCAGGCTGTCCACCGCCTCCATGATCGCTTCAACAATCTTCCGGGCCCCGGTTGGGCTTCGGGGCACTATATATTCGAGATGTCCGTTGAAACTGTCCCGTGCCGCTTCGGACCAGGTAATCATCAGATATCGTGCTTGCGCAGGATCACCTCAAACCCGGCCTTGGCCTCTTCATGGGGCACCACGCGCCCGGCGTCGGCGTCTTCGATCCCCCGCCGGACCCCCTCCAGAAATACAAACTCATCATCGACAAACCGGGCTACCGCCTGCTGGCAAAGCCAGTGCACAGACCGGTCGGTCGCTTTCGCGATCAATTCCAGCTTTTCGGCATCGTCGTCGTCAACCCGGACGGTCAGCGGCTTTGTCATGACAACCCCCGTTGAGCAAATGTATTCACTTTTCATACAATATACGAAATTTCGGGGAATGGCTACCGCATCAACGTCCGGTGTCCCCGGAATTGCCCCCCCCTCATGCTGAGGAGGCCGCTTTGGCGACCGTCTCAAAGCATGGATACATGAAAACGTTCACCCGTTTTATCGTTGGTGCGGGGACGTGGGAAAGCTAATTAGTTTGGCGTTCTCGGAATTCCCCCTTTCCCCGGAATTCCCTGTGGAATTTGTACTATATTTGCAAAAGGCAAAGATATTGAGCAAACTCAAAATATCATTTGTATAACTTTTCAGTTATTTATTGACTGGAAAATTTATAGGTTCGGAGTAAAAATGAGTGATCAAGAAAAGCAATTGTCTCTGGAAACAGAACTTGCAGATTCCGATGATGAATATGAAGAGCTTGATCCAAATCTTTCGATGCAGACCAAAGGTCTCACTGATCGGCAAATTTAACAGATATTTGACCGCGGCCGTTTTCGTCTTCATCAAGATCGAAATGATTTTACCCTTCCACAGGTTATGGATTTTGTTCAAGCGAATAGCTGGATAAATATCCGGCCAGAATTTCAGCGCAGGTTACGCTGGGATAAAAAAAGAAATCTCGATTAATCGAGTCATTTTTGATGAACGTACCCATCCCACCGATATTTCTTTATGAGTATGACATTGCTCGATATGAAGTCATGGATGGACAGCAACGACTAAACACTATCATTGAGTTCTATAACAACGAGTTCCCACTTTTCGGGCTCAATGTTTGGTCGTCTTTAAATGGCAAACGACACAAACAGCTCCCACCGCGAATACGGCGCGGTTTAGATAGGGGCAAAATTTCGTCAATAATTCTGGTTACTGATTTAAGTATCGAAACCGATGCTGCTATTGGTGATCTCAGAACGCAGGTTTTTGATCACCTCAACACTGGCGGTGTGAAATTGAATGCCCAGAAAAGTTTAGGCTTCCCACGAAAAAAGGCGGCCCCCTCAAACCGAAGAGAGCCGCCTTCTTAAACCGTGCGCTTTTAGGCGCAAAGGATTGGGAAAGTTATTTCCCCGAGATGTCCTCGCCGGTGGCTTGATCGACGGATTTCAGGGACAGCTTGACCTTGCCCCGGTCATCGATACCGATCAACTTGACCTTCACTTCGTCACCGACATTAACGACATCGGTGGTCTTGCCGACTCGTTCCGGCGCCAGTTCTGAAATATGAACAAGGCCGTCCTTAGCGCCCATGAAATTCACGAAGGCACCAAAGTCCATCGTCTTCACCACCTTGCCATTATAAATGGTGCCGATTTCCGGCTCCGCGGTGATCGACTTAATCCATTCGATGGCGGCGTCCGCCGCTTTTTGATCAACGGCGGCGACTTTCACGGTGCCGTCGTCTTCCAGGTCGATCTTGGCGCCCGTGGTTTCGCAAATTTCACGGATCATCTTGCCACCCGGTCCGATGACTTCGCGGATTTTATCCTTGTTGATCTTCAAGGTGGTAATGCGTGGCGCATTGTCACTGACCGAAGCGCGGGCGGTATCAAGGCCCTTGGACATTTCACCCAGGATATGGATGCGGCCATCACGGGCCTGCGCCAAGGCGATTTTCATGATCTCTTCGGTGATCGATGTGATCTTGATATCCATCTGCAACGAGGTAATGCCGCCATCGGTGCCAGCAACCTTGAAGTCCATGTCGCCCAGATGATCCTCATCACCGAGGATATCGGACAATACGGCAAAATCATCGCCTTCCTTGATCAGGCCCATGGCGATACCGGCCACGGGTTTGGTCAACGGAACGCCGGCATCCATCAGGGCCAGCGAGGTGCCGCACACGGTCGCCATCGAAGATGATCCGTTGGATTCCGTGATCTCGGAGACCACGCGGATGGTGTAGGGGAAATCCTCCTTGGACGGCAGCAACGGGTGAATGGCCCGCCAGGCTAGCTTTCCGTGACCGACTTCGCGCCTTCCGGTGAAGCCGAAACGGCCGGCCTCGCCCACCGAATAGGGCGGGAAGTTGTAATGCAGCAGGAAGTGTTCGCGGTAATCTTCGGCAAGGCCGTCGATAATCTGCTCATCCTGTCCGGTGCCCAAGGTCGTCGTCACCAACGCCTGGGTCTCACCGCGGGTAAACAGGGCCGAGCCGTGTGTGCGGGGAAGGATGCCGGTTTCGACTTCGATTTGACGCACCGTCTTGGTGTCGCGGCCGTCGATTCGTTGTCCGGTTTTCAAGATATCCTGGCGGACAATGTCTTTTTCCAGCTTCTTGATGATGTCGCCCAAGGTGTCGGAAACCAGATCGGCGTCGAGCGAGTCATCGGCGGCGAGGGCTTCCTTAATTTTGGCTTTCGCCGCGCTTAATTTTTCGACACGGGCGGTTTTCGCGGTTTCCTTGTAGGCCGCACGAAGGTCAGCTTCACCCGCAGCCTTTGCCTTATCGGCGACGGCGTCCTTGCCTTCCGGTTCACCCGGCACTTCGCGGGGGTCCTTGGCGCAGGCTTCGGCCAATTCGATAATGGCGTCAATCACCGGCTGCATATTTTGGTGACCGAACATGACGGCGCCCAGCATGACTTCTTCGGACAATTCGTGCGCTTCCGATTCGACCATCAGCACCCCTTCGCGGGTGCCGGCGACGACCAGATTAAGGGCCGTCGATGGCATATCATCCAGCGGCGGATTCAAAACATATTCGCCGTCGATGTAACCGACACGGGCGCCACCGATGGGGCCTGTGAAAGGCAGGCCGGAAATGGTCAGCGCCGCGGACGTGCCGATCATGGCAACGATATCCGGGTCATTTTCCAAATCGTGGGTCACCACCGTACAGATCACCTGGGTTTCGTTGCTGAACCCCTTGGCGAACAACGGCCGAATTGGGCGATCGATCAGGCGTGACGTTAAAACTTCTTTTTCAGCCGGACGGCCTTCGCGTTTGAAAAAACCGCCGGGGATTTTACCCGCGGCAAAGGCCTTTTCCTGATAATGAACAGCCAATGGGAAAAAATCGATTCCCTGGCGTGGTTCGGATTCACCGACCACGGTGCACAGAACCTTGGTGTCGCCGTATGTCGCCATAACGGCCCCATCGGCCTGGCGGGCGATTTTACCGGTCTCTAAGACCAAGGGGCGTCCGCCCCACTCAATTTCTTTCTTAAACTCCTTAAACATCCTCTTTCTTCCTTCCTACGGACATCACGTTCTTTTCATCCAACGTAACCATACGGCATGGACCCAATGCCCATGCTCAATTAAGGGTTCGCCCCCGTGGACGGAACCCGGTTTCATCATTTCTTTATCTGAGGGCACTGCCTCTACCGGCGCAGGTTAAGGCGCTTGATCAAGTCCTCGTAACGCTGGACCTGTTTTCTTTTTACATAGTCAAGCAACCTGCGGCGTTGGCCAACCATCATCAGCAAGCCACGGCGGGAATGAAAATCCTTTTTATGGGTTTTCAAGTGTTCGGTGAGGTTCGAAATGCGTTCCGATAGGATCGCAACCTGCACCTCCGGTGAACCTGTGTCGTCTTTCTTCGTCGCGAACTCTTTGATGAGTTCCTGCTTCCGCTCTGCGGTAATCGACATCGTATACTCCGAATTTAAAAGTTCATAACGCGGAAGGGACGAATTTCCCCTCCTTTTATTTTAGCCAACGCGACCAGTCTTCCTTCAGCCATGGCACAAACGACGTCGCCCTGGCTGATGTTTTTAAAAGGAGACCGATTGGCCACCGGAAGAACCGGAACGGCTTGTCCTCGGCGCAACTTTCGAGCCTCTATTTCCGTCAGGGCCAGTGCCGGGATGTCGTCCAGCACGGTCTCAACGGGAAGCAGTTGCTCCAAGAGCGGCGCACTATGCCCCAGTGATTCTAGTTTATCCAGTGAAATCGCATCATTTTCGTCAAATGGGCCCACCGCCACCCGCCGTAACGCCGAAACATAGCCCAGCGTTGCAAGTGAGACGGCAATATCCCGGGCCAAAGAGCGCATATAAACGCCTTTGCCGGAGGTCACTTCAAACACCGCATGGTCCGCATTGGGCATGTCGAATAACCTCAAATTTTCAATATGGACAATCCGGGATTTCATTTCGGGCGCCTGATCGGCCCTAGCCAGTTCATAGGCCCGTTTGCCATCAACCTTGATCGCCGAAAATACCGGCGGCACCTGTTCGATGTCGCCAATGAACCGATCAAGAACGGCAACGATTTGTACTTTGGTCGGTCGGACATCGCTGGTTCCGGTGACCGTGCCCTCGGCGTCATCGGTATTGCGGGCTTCACCCCATCGAATGGTAAACCGGTATTTCTTTGACCCTTCCATGACGTAGGAAACGGTTTTCGTGGCCTCTCCCAACGCTAAGGGAAGTAACCCCGTCGCCAGCGGATCCAGGGTTCCGCCATGGCCGACTTTGGCGGCCCCGGTAATCCGCCGCACACGGCCGACAATGCCGTTGGAGCTGATTCCGGATGGTTTATCGATGACCAGCCAGCCGTGAATAGGTTTCCCGCGGCGCTTACGCCCCATCTTTTTTATCCCCCTGAATGTCCCCCCGGCACCCATCTGGGCCAAGATCTCGAGAAACGCTGGGATCCCTCAACAAATCATCGATGCGCTCAGCTTCATCAAAGGTGGTATCGGCAACGAAATTAAGGTTGGGCAAGCGTCTTAACTTTACGGCCTTGCCCACTTGGCGACGAACAAATGGCGCTGCCCGGTTAAGGGCATCTATCACGTCTGTTCCCTGGTCACCGCCTAGCGGGACCACGAAAGCCGTGGCATTGCGAAGATCGGGGCTGATGCGAACCTCGGTGACGGTGATCGCGGCCTTACCCAGGCCAGGATCACGGATTTCGCCGCGTTCCAGAATCCACGCCAAGGCATGGCGGACTTCCTCGCCCACACGAAGCTGGCGTTGGCTGGGGGCCTTGGCATCCCCTTTTATCATGGTGTCCTCAATTGGCTAGGTTACGGCGTCGTGATTTCAGCCGAAAGCCTGGGCTACAGTTCCCGCGAGATTTCTTCAGTTTCGAAACATTCGACCATGTCACCAACTTCAAGGTCATGGAAATTAGCAAACCCCATACCGCATTCGGTGCTGTCTTTGACTTCCTTGGCGTCGTCCTTGAACCGCTTTAATTGGCTAAGTTCGCCCTCATGAATGACAATTTCATCACGCACCACCCGCACCTTGGCGCCGCGGCGGACCACGCCTTCGGTAACCATACAGCCGGCGATCTTGCCGACCTTGGAAATGTTGAAAACCTCGCGGATTTCGGCATAGCCCAGGAGATTTTCCTTGATCGTCGGGGCCAACATTCCGGAAAGGGTTTTCTTCAAATCATCGAGAAGATCATAAATGATAGAATAGTAACGGATTTCAACATTGTCTTGGCGCGCCAATTCGCGGGCCTGGAAATTTGCGCGGACGTTAAAGCCAATGACGACGCCGCCTGATGCATTGGCAAGGGTTATGTCGGATTCGTTAATGCCCCCGACACCAGAATGCAGAACATGGGCCTTAACCTCATCGGTGGCCATATTATTTAGGGCTCCGATAATTGCTTCCACCGATCCCTTCACGTCGGCCTTGATAACCACCGGCAGCATTTGAAGATCGCTGCCTTCTTTGATTTTTTCGAACATCTGTTCGAGGGTCCCGCGGGCGCCGGCAACGGCTTTTTCATCACGAATGCGGCGCTGACGGAAATCGACGACTTCCCGCGCTCGACCTTCGCTTTCGACAACCGCGACTTCTTCGCCGGCGTTGGGGGTGCCGTTAAGGCCCAGGACTTCCACCGGCATGGAAGGCCCGGCTTCATCCAGGTTTTCACCATGGACATCGATGAGGGCCCGGACGCGTCCCCATTCGTCGCCAGCGACGAAAATATCGCCGACCTTGAGGGTGCCGCGCTGAACCAGGACCGTCGCCACGGAACCACGGCCTTGTTCCATTTTAGCCTCGACCACAACCCCTTCCGCCGAACGGTCGGGGTTGGCCTTCAGGTCCATCAATTCCGCCTGCAACAGGATGGTTTCTTCCAGTTTATCCAGATTCGTTTTCTCGGTCGCTGAAACCTCGACGGCCAAAACATCACCGCCCATTTCCTCGAGCACCAGATCATGCTGCAAAAGATCGGTGCGGATCCGGGCAGGGTTGGCGCCTTCCTTGTCGATTTTATTAATGGCGACAATGATCGGCACTTTAGCCGCCTTGGCGTGATCAATGGCTTCTATGGTCTGCGGCATGACGCCGTCATCAGCGGCGACGCAAAGCACCACGAGATCGGTGACATTGGCGCCACGGGCACGCATCTCCGTAAAAGCGGCATGGCCCGGTGTATCAATAAACGAAATTTTTGCGCCGGACGACAAGGTGACTTGATAGGCACCGATATGCTGCGTGATGCCGCCCTTCTCATGCGCCGCGACATCGGTTTCACGGATGGCGTCCAGAAGCGACGTTTTGCCGTGATCAACATGCCCCATCACCGTAACCACGGGCGGGCGCGAAACCAGGGACGCGGTATCGTCTTCCTCTCCCTTGAGACCCAATTCCACATCGGATTCGGAAACGCGTTTCAAATTGTGCCCGAATTCCGCAACCACAAGTTCCGCCGTATCGGCATCAACGATTTGGGTAATCGTTGCCATCACGCCCATATTCATTAACGTCTTGATAACATCAACGGAACGTTCGGCCATGCGGTTGGCCAATTCCTGAACAGTGATCGTTTCCGGGATAATAACGTCGCGAATGATTTTCTTGCCTTCTGAAAGATGCTCCTGTTGTTGTTGCTTTTCCTTCTCTCGGGCGCGCTTGATGGAAGCCAGTGACCGGGTTCGTTCCTCGCTGTCCCCAAGGGCCTCGGCAATTGTCAATTTTCCAGAGCGGCGACGGGGTTCAGTCCTACGCACCGGCGGCGGACGCTGTCCATCCCGATTCGAGCCACGCTTTACACGCCCTTTTTTCTCTGCTTCGGCTTCACCACCGTCGATCGCTTCCAGTTTAGCGGCGGCGGCGGATGCCGCGGCTTTCGCCTGTTCCTCACGCTTAGCTTCCTCGGCCTCGGATTTCTTATCAGAACCGAGCTCCGATGGGACGGCTTGGTCAGGTTTGGCAGTCGGCGGTGCGGCCTTTTCTTTTTCGGTCAATTTTGCCCCTTCAAGGGCGCGGGCGCGGGATGCCTTTTCCTCCTCCGTTAATGTCGGGGCGCCGCTGGCCGGAGCCGCCGTCTCTACCTCTACATCAGGGGCGCGTTCATCTTCTTCCGGAACCTGCTCTTCGGCGACGGGGTCTTTTTCGGCGGGAATTTCAGCCATATGGCCACCGGCATCGGGGGCGAAGGTCCGTTTTTTGCGCACCTCAACAGTGACCATCCTGGAGCGGCCATGGGAAAAGTTCTGGCGGACCTGTCCGGTCTCAACCGTTTTTTTCAGCTCTAGTTTACCCGGCCTGGATAGGCCCAGCTTTTTGCCTTCTTTTTGCTTTTCGGTTTCGGCCATTTATTCAACGATCCTTTTTAGGGTGCATGAATACCCCGTTCTCATTTTTATCGTCTTAAATTTCGGACCAACCTTACCGGCTGAACCCACGAAATACCATCAATCGGCCCGTTTCCCGCAACAGGCGTTCAGCCAATCGGCCTTCATTCATCACCACATGGACGGCGTTATCCCGTCCCAAGGCCTTACCCAGTTCGGCAGCGGTGAAAACGTCCACCAATGCCATACCCGATGCTAACGCCTTGATCTTGTCTCGCCCATCATCGGCGCCGTCACCGGCTTGGAGCAAAACGCCGCCCTTATTCTTACGCAACCGGGTCTTTACCTTTTCAAATCCGGCGACCACCTCACCGGCCCGCCGGGCCAAGCCTAAATAATCCAGGCACCGGCGCACCATAATGCCATCCAAATGACCGGCCAAGTCGGCGGGAACCTTTACGCTCCGACGAGCGGCCCTGGCAAATAATCCTTTATCGCAGGCTGTATTTACCATATCGCGCTCGCCACTCAACCATAAACCCCGCCCCGGCAACCTTTCTTCCAGATCGGGCACCAAATTGTCATCGGGTCCGATTACAAAGCGAAACATCTCATCCTTTGGCCTTTGGTCGCCTGAAACGATGCAGGTTCTAAACTGCGACGCACCTCCCGAAAGTTTTTCGGGTTCTATTTCGGACGATGGTTTGCGGCCAGGAGACTTTTTAGGGCGCCTACCTATTTTTTATCCTCCTCGCCAACTTCGACGTTTTCTGCTCCATCGTCTTTGGAGACATCCTTAGCACCCTCTTCCGCATCGTCACCCTCCGCTGGCTCTTCATCCTCAAACCAATGGGCGCGCGCGGCCATGATGATTTCGTTGGCATTGGCTTCCTTCAAGGTTCCCACCGGTGCGAATTCCATCAATTCATCAGTCGCCAGGTCGGCTAGATTGTCGCGGGTTATGACGCCATTCTCACCAAGCGCGACCAACAATTCCGGCGTCAAGCCTTCGACTTCGGCCAGATCGTCGCTGACTTTCAGTTCCTTGCGCCGCTTGGCCAATTCTTCGTCCTTAGCCGCCAAGAAGGCGCGGGCGCGTTGCCGCAATTCTTCGGAAATTTCCTCATCAAAACCCTCAATGCCAACCATATCCTCGACGGGCACGAAGGCCACTTCCTCGACCGAGGAAAAACCCTCGGTGACCAGAAGATGGGCGATGACATCGTCTACATCCAGGGCATCCACAAACATCTGGGAACGGGTCTTGAATTCATCATTGCGGCGATCGGATTCTTCGGCTTCGGTCAGTATGTCGATATCCCAACCTGAAAGTTGCGAGGCCAGCCGCACATTTTGGCCGCGTCGGCCGATGGCAAGAGAAAGCTGTTCATCGGGAACTACCACCTCAATACGATTGGCCTCTTCATCCAGAACAACCTTGGCAACTTCCGCCGGCGCCAACGCATTAACGATAAAGGAGGCGTGGTCAGGCGACCATTGGATGATGTCGATCTTTTCCCCCTGAAGTTCGCCAACAACGGCCTGCACCCGGGATCCCCTCATGCCGATACACGGACCGACCGGATCGATGCTGGAATCGTGTGACAGTACCGCAATCTTGGCGCGGGAACCAGGATCCCTGGCCACCGCCTTAATTTCAATAATTCCGTCATAAATCTCCGGCACCTCTTGGGAAAATAATTTTGCCATGAACTGAGGATGGGCGCGGGACAGAAAAATCTGGGGGCCGCGGGTTTCTTCGCGGACATCGACGATGTACGAACGCACCCTGTCACCGGTGTTGAAGTGTTCACGAGGAATCGATTCGTCCCGGCGCAGTATCGCTTCGGCGCGGTTCAAATCGACAATAACGTTTCCGTATTCGATCCGCTTGACCAAGCCGTTAACGACCTCGCCGATACGATCCTTGTATTCATCAAATTGGCGGCTGCGCTCAGCTTCACGAACCCTTTGCACAATCACTTGCTTGGCCGTCTGGGCGGCGATGCGCCCAAAGTCGATCGGCGGCAGAGCATCGACCATGTAATCGCCAATTTCAGCATCCGACTTGACCTTCTTAGCCGCCTCAATATCCATCTGGGTGGCTTCGTTTTCGACCTCCTCGGGGGTATCCACGACTTCCACATACCGGGCGAGGTTTATTTCACCCGTTGAGCGGTCAATGTTGGCGCGAATGTCGTGTTCATGGCCGTATTTGGAGCGCCCGGCCTTCTGGATCGCCTGCTCCATAGCCTCAAGCACCTCATCGCGATCAATCCCCTTGTCGCGGGCAACGGTTTCGGCCACTTCAATTAACTCGGGCCGCGTCTGTGCGGCGCTTGTTTCCATGCTTTTGCTCATCGTCTCTTAACTCTCCTCCGCTGCCGAGATCAAATCGTCGGTCATCAGTAATTTCGCCTTGTGAATGTCGGGATGAAGCAAATTCACCTCTTCGCCATCCACCAATATTTTTACGACATCGTCCTTAACGCCCAGCAATTTCCCTTTGAAACGGCGCCGGCCATCTAGGGGCCGATTGATTTCAATCTTCGCCTGAAACCCTAGGAATCTTTCGAAATCTTTTATCCTGACTAGGGGCCGGTCAATTCCCGGTGACGACACCTCCAGGGTGTAGGCCCCCTTGATCGGGTCATCGACCTCAAGAAGCGTCGAAATCGCCCGGCTGACGGAAGCACAATCATCAACCGTCATCCCTTGGCCATCTTTGCGTTCCACCATGACCTGCATCAACATCATTTCCTTACCGGACATTTGCACCCGGACAATGTTGAAACCCAGTTCATCGACAATCGGTTCGATCAGGTCTTGGATGCGGTTGGACATATCCAAAAGGAGATTCCTCCAAAAACAAAAGGCGGGCCACCGGCCCACCCATCAATCCCACCTAATTTTTCGGACTAAACGAGTACGTTCGCTACTGAACGTAAGGGGTATATATACCGATGGCCTCTTGAATTCAATGGTTTTTGACGTTTCTCACGCGGACGACCGCGAAACCCTGGAAAAGCAGAGATAGGCCGGATGATTACCCTTTGCCTTGGCTTTTCTTTCGTAGCGTGTCTCCACCCAGTCTGATGGCGGTACGCCCCAATCCTGCTTCGATCGTGCATCCCAAATGAGTTCGTCTTTGGCGGTCAGATGATCCAACATCCAATTCACATAACCCATATGGTCGCTAGCAAGCCGAAGAACGCCATCATCCTTCAAGAGGCGGATCAACTGCACCAAGGTATCGTCGCTGATAAAGCGTCGGCGGTGGTGACGTTTTTTCGGCCACGGGTCTGTAAACAACGCAACAATCCTTCCGAAAACCGCGTCAGTCAAAACCGGGAAAAGCTTTCTCACATCGTCGTTAAAAATGCGGATATTGGTGAGACCGCCACGATCAATCAAACTCAAAACATTGGCGACGCCATTAACGAAGGGCTCACACCCAATAAACCCGATATCCGGGTGAGCCGCGGCCTGGGCGGCAAGATGTTCGCCGCCACCGAATCCGACTTCGAGCCATAAATCGCTGACCGGGCTAGCGAATACGGCCTCTAGGTTCAGGGGGCCGCCGTCCGCAGGCAGCGCCAACCTAAGGTGTGGCAAAAGATCATCAATTAGGGCCTGACGGTTGGGGCGCAATTTATGGCCACGGCGGCGGCCGTAAAACTGCGGCCCGTCTTGTTTTTTATTGCCGGTCAACTGGCCCCGAAGGCCGACTTCAAATCATCGACCAGATCCGTGCGTTCCCACGAAAATCCGCCGTCCTCATCTGGCGCCCGGCCGAAGTGGCCATAGGCGGCGGTGCGGGCATAAATGGGCCGGCTGAGTTTCAAGTGCTCGCGAATGCCGCGCGGCGAAAGATCGACCATTTCTTGGAGGACCTTGGACAATTTTTCTTCGTCCACTTGCCCGGTTCCGTTGGTGTCTATGTATACCGACAGCGGTTTCGACACGCCGATGGCATAAGCAACCTGAATGGTGCAGGACTGTGCCAGCCCGGCGGCAACCACATTTTTGGCAACATAGCGCGCGGCGTATGCCGCCGACCGGTCGACCTTGGTCGGGTCCTTGCCGGAAAAAGCGCCGCCCCCGTGGGGCGCCGAACCGCCATAGGTATCAACGATGATCTTGCGGCCGGTCAGGCCGGCATCGCTGTCCGGACCGCCGACGACGAACCGTCCCGTCGGATTGACATAGAATTCCGGTTCTTCGCACATCCAGTCCTCAGGCAGGACGCCAACAACGTGGGGGCGGACGATTTCGCGGACTTCGTCCTGGCTCATATCCTCAATATGCTGGGTCGAAACGACGACGGAAGCCGCGCGGACCGGTTTGCCGTCAACATATTCCAACGTCACCTGGCTTTTTGAATCCGGACCTAAGCCGGTTTCCGCGCCGGAATGACGGGCTTCGGCCAGGGACCGTAAAATAGCGTGAGAAAAATGGATCGGCGCCGGCATCAACACATCAGTCTCCGTGCAGGCATGGCCGAACATCAATCCCTGATCACCAGCGCCTTCATCCTTATTCCCCGACGCATCGACGCCCTGAGCGATATCCGCCGACTGGGAATGCACATAAACGTCCACTTTAGCCTTTTCCCAGTGGAACCCATCTTGTTCATAACCGATGTCCTTGATGGCAGCTCGAGCAATGTCTTCCATCACATCCGCGGTAATTGTATCCGGGCCACGGACCTCACCGGCCAGGACGACCCGATTGGTGGTGCATAAAGTTTCAACGGCGACCCTGGAAAGGGGGTCTGCGCCGAGAAACTTATCGACGACGGCATCGGAAATCCGATCGGAAATTTTGTCCGGGTGACCCTCGGACACAGACTCGCTGGTGAAAAGAAAATTATCTTTGCTCACAATTGATCCCTTCGATCTTAAGTTTTTGTCCAGTTGGACCAAGGGCTTCAATTTTAAGAGTGTCTTTTGAGCCCACTTAGCGCCATTTTTTTCGTGGTGGTCAAGTAGTCCAAATCCTTCCACGCCTCCGCTATTTCAACAAGCGAAGGCCGCCCTTGTCGCAAGCTTTGCAGTGATCGTCAAGGAAATTTGCCGGGCCCGGGGAATCAGAGCCCATGTGTCCGTCTTAACCCAATCGAAGCACGGCCCGTCTTAATTAATGTCAGTGCTCGTGGCCAGAGACTTGGTCAGTTCAAACAACCGTTTACGGACTTTGGGATCGGCGATTTTGTAATACGCGCGAACCAATTCCAGAGTTTCGCGCCGAGCCAGGGGGTCAAGCTCAAGCGTCTTCTGTTCCTGCTCACGCAACCCCCGAACGACCTGGCCTTCGGTGGTTCTAAGGCCCGCCGGCATTTCATCGAAGAAAAACGAGATCGGCACATCCAGAATATGGCAGAGCTGAAATAGCCGAGACGCGCCAATTCTGTTGGCGCCGCGTTCATACTTTTGAATTTGTTGAAACGTCAGTCCAACCGCATCACCAAGATTTTCCTGGCTGAGACCTAACAATGTCCGGCGAAGCCTGACACGACCACCGACATGAATATCGACGGGATTTGGAACACCCGGGGGCAGACGCCTTTTCTTCTTTAGCCGGGCCCGGGTTTTCAATTTCTGAGCAGGAGAGGGTTTTTTCATTTTTTACCGTAGGGGTCTAAAAAATAAGTTAAATTACTCGAACATCCACTTAACCGAGACCTTAAATACATCTCGTTTTCACAAGTGCGGAAATCTTATTAACAATTTGAGACTGCATATCATTGCATGCAAGCAAAAATAGCGCGCTTGTTAAAAAATATCCCCTAAAAAGCAAAGGCATTATCTCATATCATTCTCATTAGGTGTTAGCAGAATACCCCCTGCCAGGGCGAAAATCATCATCAATGCCAATATCCAGCCACCGAAGCGGGAATACATCGTTCGATCATCTAGCGCAGCGGGAAGTGGGCTATCGATGACCCCTTCTTGGCCTAATCCAAGCCGCCTAATAGTGCGCCCATAGCCATCAATCACCCCGGATATGCCGGTGTTGGCAACACGGACCAGGGGGAGGCCTTCCTCAACGGCGCGCAATCGGGCGGCAGCGAAATGTTGGTATGGCCCAAATGATTGCCCAAACCAGGCGTCATTGGTGAGGTTCAAAAGCCATTGAGGACGGTTTTCCGCATCAACGACATTGCCGGAAAAGATGACCTCGTAACAAATCAAAGGCGAAACCGGTGGTAAGCCGTCAAAGGCAAGGGTACGGATTCCGGGGCCGGGGGAAAAATCCTGCCGGCCCGCCGTCAATTTTTCGATGGGCAATATATCGCGGAACGGCACGTATTCTCCGAACGGCACCAAATGGTGCTTGTCATAGGTTCCCTTCACCCGGCCCTTGTCATCAATGGCCTGGAGGCTGTTCCATAATTGCCTTGGCGTGACACCGGCCGGGCTAGCCCGTGGGGCGCCGAAGATCATTAAGCCGCCCGGCGGTACGGCGGCGGCAAGAACCTGTGACAACCCAGGTGTATTGGCAAGAATATATGGAACCGAGGTTTCCGCCCATATGATGTGGGTCGGGGGTTTTAGTGGCGTGGATCCAGAGCCCGCCAGCGCCGGCGCCAAACTCAACTTCAGCTGTTTTTGCACATGGCTGCGACGCAATTCGCGCCGCCACTTCAGGGCCTGTGGAATATTCGGTTGCACCAATCTGAGGTGCACACCGGGGACCGCCTTAAAGGGCGCATTTGCCAAGCGTATCTGGCCCCCGACCCAAACAGCGCCGATAACGGCGAACACCGCCAAAACAGAAACCCAACTGCGGCGGGGGTGGGGTAATGAGCCATGATCCGCCAACACCGCCGGCATCGCGGCGGCGGCTACGGTCAATAGACTCAATCCGTAAACTCCCGTCACCGCGGCAAGCTGGATCATTGAATCCGACACCACCCATACCGTTCCGATCAGATTCCACGGGAAACCGGTAAACGCCCAACCGCGCACCCATTCCATCAATATCCACAT
Source organism: Alphaproteobacteria bacterium MarineAlpha3_Bin2 (assembly GCA_002938315.1). Lineage (GTDB taxonomy): Bacteria > Pseudomonadota > Alphaproteobacteria > Rhodospirillales > Casp-alpha2 > Casp-alpha2. The sequence continues at coordinate 66,815 of PTLL01000001.1, forward strand.
GGCACTGAAAACGATGACCCGGCCGACCGTAGTCATCGGTTTTTTTTCGAAAACCAGACGGCTTAATGCAGTGGCGGCGCCCGTGAACAGGCCCATGCCTGCGGCCATACCGCTGATAGCGATTGGCGCCATCCAACCAAATTGGGGGGCATCGACGAAAAAAGCCGAACCGATCCAGGACAGGCCCGCTGCCGAAAAACCAAAACCGAACCACCAGCCACTGAAAAAGGACCGGGCCACACCGGGGCTTTCCTCAACGATCCACAACAAGCCGGTGAACGCAGGAACCAATAACACCAGAAAATAAACTGGCGGCAGGGCCATTGCCGCCATCACCCCTAACCCGCCAAGTGCCGCCGCCCGACGCCAGCCAATCAACCCTGCCAAGCGGCCTCTGATTGCCTCAAGATATCGCTGCCCAGTGCCTTCCCTTGTATCCACCGAAGGCGTCATTAGCCACTATGGTCCACTTGGCGCATGGACTGGGGAACCAGTACGCGCACACACTTGATGCGCCGTGGATCGGCATCCAGAATCTCAAATTCAAGCCCCGAGGAATGCCGGATCAGTTCACCCCGAACCGGGACTCGCCCCGCCAGCGAAAAAACTAAACCGCCCAGGGTGTCGATGTCTTCTAACTTTTCCTTGGCAAAGACCTCACCGGCCATGGTCTCCAGCATCACAAGGAGAACACGGGCATCAGCGGTCAAGCTGCCGTCGGTCTCACGAATTAATTGTGGTTCAATGTCTTTGTCGTGTTCATCCTCAATTTCACCGACGATTTCCTCGACCAGATCCTCGATGGTGACAAGCCCATCAACGCCGCCAAATTCATCAACGACGAGCGCCATATGTGAACGCTTGACCCGCATTTCCAACAGCAACTCCAATACCTGCATAGACGGTGAGACGAACAAGACCGTACGGAGCACGTTGGTCAACGAAAAATCCTCGTCCCTGTCGTGCCAGGCCAACACATCCTTGATGTGTACCATGCCATTGGCGTCATCCAGATTTTCGTTATAAACCGGAAGCCGGGAGTGGTTGTCCTTGGTCAGGATGGTGATCACCTCAGTTAAAGAGGCGCCACTGTTAATGGCGATAATATCGGCACGGGGTACCATCACGTCATGAATGGTTCGGCTGCGTAACTCGAGAATATTTGCCAGCAGAACCCGTTCCTCATCATCGATGGGAACCTCCGCCTCTTCACGTTCTTCAATCAGTTCTTCGAGGACATCGCGGGCGGATTCGTCTCCGTTTCGGGACCCCACCAAGCCGCCTATAAAATCTCGAAAAACGCCCAAAAGAGAACCATTGCCGCCGGCATCTGCACCTGAACCGGCGCCTGAGTCTGCGGCCACGTCCTGATCCGACGCTTTGCTACTTGATGGGAGACCGTTCATTGGTTTTTATCTTCGCCCACGCCGTCTTCATAAGGGTTCGTGAAGTCGAGACCGGCTAGGACCTTGATTTCCAGCGCTTCCATTGCATTTGCCATGATATCCGTTTGATGGTCAAAGCCGAGGAGATGAAGCATACCATGGACGATCAAGTGGCAAAAATGATCTGCAAGGGGTTTGCCCTGTTGTTTGGCCTCGGCGGCGGAGGTTTCAAAGGCCACGATAATATCGCCTAAAATTATGGGCTCTCCGGGAGGGGCGGGCGGTTCTTCGGTTCCTGCCGACGGAAACGACAGTACGTTGGTCGCTTTGTCTTCACCCCTGAAGTCACGGTTGAGCTCCCGAACGAAGGCATCATCGGCGAGAACGATACTAACCTCCGCGCCGGGATCTCCCTTGGCTTCAAAATGCTCAAGCGCCGAATGGTAGGCGGCATCGGCGGCGTCAAGGGAAAGCCCTGCCGCCGTCGGCAATGCCTCCGCCCAAAGTGGGCACGTGACGTTAACGCCGATATCCAGGGTGGCAGAAATAGTTAGCGATACTGGCTCAATCTTCGTCATTGGGCTCCGCCGTCAAAGGGGCATCTTCTAGGTGTTCATATTGAGCCCCAGACTTCCGCCGGGTTTCGACCTTGCCATAGGCACGAACGATCCGTTCGACCAAGGGGTGGCGGACAACGTCAGCATTCGTAAACCGCACAAAAGCAACGCTTTTGACGCCGGTTACGGTTTCCATAGCGTCCCTCAAACCCGAACGAATGCCATGGGGAAGGTCCACTTGGCTCAAATCACCGGTGATGACCATGGATGAGTTCTCGCCAAGCCGGGTCAGAAACATCTTCATTTGAACGGCCGTGGTGTTTTGGGCCTCGTCCAGGATGACAAAGGCATTGGAAAGTGTTCGTCCGCGCATGAAGGCCAACGGTGCAACTTCGATATCACCTTTTTCCATACGTTTAACCACCTGGCCTTCAGGCATCATGTCATGAAGCGCGTCATAAAGGGGTCGCAGGTATGGATCTACCTTGTCGCGCATGTCGCCGGGGAGGAACCCCAGTTGTTCGCCCGCCTCGACTGCCGGGCGGGAAAGGATGATTCGGTCGACGGAACCGCTGATCAATCGCTCGACTGCCTTGGCCACTGCCAGATAGGTCTTGCCGGTACCGGCGGGGCCTTCACCGAACACCAACTCGGCCTGGTCAATAGCCCTGAGATAATCAGCCTGCACGGGGGTGCGCGGTGAAATGTGGCGTTTGTTGGTGCGGATGGTCAGATCCGCGTCGTTAATTTCACCGCCTGGCGCGGTCGCCATGCGAATCACCGCATCAACCTCTTCGGCGTTGATTTCTTTTCCGTTCTCTAAGCTGGAATACAAGCCGTTAAGAACTTTTTTCACCTTCTTGACGTCACCAGCGTCGCCGGTGATTGTCAGCTCATTGCCCCGGGCGATAATGGCAACGTCCATTTTCTGTTCGATCCGCGCCAAATTTTGGTGATGCGATCCAAACAAAAGCATCGCCAGGCCATTATCGGGAAATGTCAGCGGCCCAGGATGAACGGCGGCCTTGGTTTTAACCTTGGATTTGACCGGGGGCGTCATGCGCTGGCCCTTTCATGTGCCCTGTTAGGTGCGTCGGCATAGTCCTCGACAGGCGCGCCGGTCAGACTGTTGGCGTGGGCTTCTGTAATTCTAAGCCCCGCAATGACGCCCATTGTTCCGCCGGTGCCGTCCACATGAACCGCCTGCATGTAGGGACTGCGCCCGACCAATTGACCTGGTTCCCGGCCGGGGCGATCGAGCAAAACCGCCATCACCTTGCCGACACAAGACCGGTTGAATACCAGTTGCTGCGTGTTCAATCGGTCCTGCAGGATGGCCAGACGTTCGCCCTTCACCTTGTCAGGAACATGGGTATCCATTACCGCCGCCGGGGTTCCAGGCCGGGGGCTGTATTTAAAGGAATAGGCCTGTATGAATCCGATCTCTTCCACCAACTTCATGGTTTCGGCGAAATCAGCATCGGTTTCGCCGGGAAAACCGACGATGAAATCGGACGATAGTCCGATATCGGGTCGTGCGACACGTAACCGGTCGACAAGCCGCCGGTAGTCGTCGGCATTATGGCGACGATTCATGGCTTTGAGAACGACGTCCGAGCCAGATTGAACCGGTAGATGCAAAAACGGCATTAGTTCGTTGACGTCCGCATGTGCGGCAATCAATTCATCATCCATGTCGGCGGGGTAAGAGGTCGTGTAACGGATGCGCTCGATCCCATCAACCGTCGCGACCTCGGCTATCAAACGCCCTAGCCCCCAATCCCCCTTAGGCGCGGCGCCTTGGTAATTATTCACATTCTGGCCTAGTAGCGTGATTTCGCGGACGCCGGTCGCCGCCAACCGCTTGGCTTCGGCCATTACATCGGCGCCAGGCCGGGAATATTCTGCTCCACGGGTATAAGGGACAACACAAAACGTGCAGAATTTATCGCAGCCTTCTTGGACGGTCAAAAAGGCGGAGCTTACCTCATTGCCAGACGCCTTGTTGGGGTTCATGGGTGGAGCCGAGGCCGGCAGGAAGTCAAACTTGGGTTCGACCGGGAAGTCGGTGTCCAGCACCACATCCCCGGCGCGTCCGGCACGGGCAACCATTTCACCTAAGCGGTGATAGGTCTGTGGTCCAAAGACCATGTCCACATAGGGGGCGCGGGAGAGAATCTCCTCACCCTCTGCCTGGGCAACGCACCCCGCCACGGCAAGGATCATACGTTCGCCGGTGTCTTCTTTTGCATTTTTCAGGTGTTTGAGACGACCCAGTTCCGAATACACCTTTTCAGCCGCCTTTTCGCGGATATGACAGGTGTTAAGGATAACCATGTCGGCGTCATCGGGGGCCTCGACCTGAACATACCCCAAAGGCGCCAAGACATCGGCCATGCGACCCGAGTCGTAGACGTTCATCTGGCAGCCATAGGTTTTTATATATAGTTTTTTTGCCAAGGGGGATTACGCTATGCCAATCGCTAATGCTTACTTCTTTTTGTCCAAAGAGATGCCATAAAGCTCTAGGCGGTGGCCGACAAGTTTCATTTTATGAGCCTTGGCGATTTTTTTTTGCAAGGCTTCAATTTCTTCATTTTGAAATTCGATGACATCTCCAGTCTGAATATCAATCAAATGATCGTGGTGCTCGTTTGAGACCTCTTCATACCGTGATCGACCATCGCCAAAATCATGCTTTTCTAGGATGTTGGACTCTTCGAAGAGGCGAACCGTACGATAAACGGTGGCGATGGAAATTCGCGAATCCAAAGCATTCGCCCGCCGATGGACCTCCTCAACGTCGGGGTGGTCGTCTGCGGAAGACAGCACCCGAGCGATCACCCGGCGCTGTTCGGTCATTTTCATTCCCTTTTCAACGCAAAGACGTTCGATTTTATTTTCCGGCATGGTCCCTCCCCGGACCGGAAAGCATCATGTCTTAGCGACGGCGCTTACGAGATTTTGTGCCAAGCCCGATTTTCTTAGCCAAATTGCTGCGGTGTTTGGCATAATTCGGTGCCACCATTGGATAATCCACCGGCAATCCCCACCGTTTGCGGTATTCATCGGGCGTCATGTTATAGGCTGTTTTCAAATGTCGTTTAAGCATCTTTAGCTTTTTACCGTCTTCAAGGCAGACGATGTAATCGGGTGATATTGATTTCTTGACCGCCACGGCGGGACGCGGACGTTCAGGAGTCGTAGATGCGGTGCCGACAGCCGAAAGGGTTTTATAAACATCTTGAATCAATTGCGGCAAATCACCTGGGGCGACACTGTTGTTACCCGCATGCGCGGAGACGATTTCGGTCGTCAACTCCAGCAATTCGCTTACATTGGGCTTATCGGTCATGTACGATTTTCCACACTGATACAATTTCCCAGGACGAACCCAGTTTGCCACGGGAAACTAAAACTCATGGCCTCTTAAAGAAGGCGCTTTCTATAAGAAATCATTTAATCAAGAAGAATTGTAACCTAATAAATAAACCCACATCGGGCAAGTAAGAACAATGAATAACGCCAATAAAGACAACAAGGGTAAAGAAATTGACTTCTTTATCGATATTACAGGAGAGGTCTGCCCTCTTACTTTTGTCAAAACAAAACTACTGATCGAAAGCATGTCGGCGGGGCAGATCGCCGAAGTCCGCCTCAAAGGTCGGGAACCTTTGGAAAACGTCCCCCGATCCGTCTCTGACCACGGCCACAGCGTTATCAGCCTTGAGGTGGAAAGCCCCACTGAGCCCGAAGATGGCATACACCGACTCATTCTTAAAAAAGCCCCCGACACCTCAAACGCCTAAATCAGGGTCTGAGCCGACCACCGTCTTTCGGCATCTTTGCATCGGGCGCCTTCAAGTAAAGGGGCCGTGGCCGCTCATTCGGTGAATTTGGAGACCATCGGCGTGCCGCCAAGGCGGCCAAGGTCCCGGCATCGGGTGTTCCGAGGGCATTGCTTAAAGCAACCTCCAACCCTGCCCCCTTCAACGAGGCGATGGAGCGCTGGCCAGCGTCACCGACGACCAAAACACGTTCTTCCGTAATTGATGGGCAGTCCATTGCCGTTGCCAGGGCTTCGGGCAAAACGGCCTGCGGCGCGGACAAAGGCTCAAGGCCGGCGGCGAATAACTGGACATAGATATCTTCTCGCTTGGACTCGATCGCCACTAATAAGGTTGCACCGTCCCATTCTGTTTCCGGAACACCGGCGGCAACGGCCTCAAAGGTGGTAATGCCCAAACATGGCAGATCACCGGCCAGGGCCAACCCCCGGGCGGCGGCAAGGCCAATGCGTAGCCCTGTAAAAGAGCCCGGGCCCGTGGTCACGGCCAACAGATCAAGGTCCCCATAACCCTTTCCCGCTTCCTCCATGACCTCGTTGATCATCCCCATCAGAAATTCCGCCTGGCCTTGCGCCATCACCTCAAAGCGGTGGGCGAGAGTATCCCCATCGTGGCAAAGGGCCGCGGAACAGGCTGAAGTCGCCGAATCAAAACCTAGAATAAGCATGAATTTTAGTATGACACTTGTGCTCGGGCATGGAAGCGTGAAAAATTCATACTAACATCAACAACATGTGAAAATTCATGGCCCTGGGACGAAGATTTCGAACCGTACTTATGGTTCTAATGATGGCTTTCTCCACGCCAACTCCCGTGATCGCCGCACCCGCCATCAATGGCGCAGTCGTGATCATGTATCACCGCTTCGGAGAGACGAAATATCCTTCCACCAATGTCACTCTTGAACAATTCGAGGCCCATCTCCAGGAATTAAAATCGGGCCAATATCATGTATTGCCGTTGCCAGAAATCATTGCCGCCCTTCAGAACGGTACCGCCCTTCCCGACCGTACCGTTGGATTAAGCATCGACGACGCCTATTTGTCCGTTTTCACGGAAGCCTGGCCACGGCTAAAGAAGGCAGGGTTTCCTTTTACGGTTTTCGTCGCCACCGATCCTGTTGACAACAACACATTCGGTTTTATGAATTGGGGCCAGATCCGGGAAATGGCGTCTTCCGGCGTCACCATCGGCGGTCATACGGGATCGCATCTGCACATGGCGAAAGCAGGCCGGAAAAAAAATTTGAACGAGTTAACGCGTTCGAAAAGGCGGTTTGAGGAAATGCTGGGCAAGCCACCCCGGCTTTTTGCCTATCCATACGGCGAAACCAGCTTGGCCATCCAAATGATGGCAACATCCGCCGGCTTTATTGCCAGTTTTGGTCAACATTCGGGGGCCTTTGATGGCGGTTCGAATATGTTCGATTTACCCCGCTTTGCCATGAATGAAAATTATGCCGGGATGGTACGGTTTCGTTTAGCCGCAAATGCCCTGCCGCTGCCAGTTACCGACATCACCCCTGCAGACCCGTTGATTAGCACCATCAATCCACCGACCATGGGATTTTCCTTCTTGGGCGACGCCAAAGCCCTGCGCCGGTTGTCCTGTTTTTCATCAAATGCCGGTAAGGCACGGGTAGAACGCCTGGGCGAACGGCGAATTGAGATTAGGGTCGAACAGGCGTTTCCAACAGGCCGGACTCGGGTAAATTGCACATTACCCGCAAGCAAGGGTCGTTGGTATTGGTTCGGGCGCCAATTTTACAGGCCAAAATAATATAACAGTGAAAGTGAAAGCCCATAGGCACGGCCAGCGGCCCACCTAAAACAGGTCAGATCAATGGGCGGGGGATGGTACCGCCGTCGCGCAAGCGGGCGTCGTCAAATCGATGCAGGTTGTTGCCTTTGATCAGGGCGCGGATGCCTTCGACGTATTTTTGGCCCCGCTGGGAATAACTTTTCAGATTCTCCACCAACACCAGGCCGTCCAACGGCGCGCCTTTGAGTCTGAGGTTGGAACGAACCTTCCTCATTTGCCGATAGGCCGCATGGGTATTGAGGTTATGAGCATAGGCGCGGACCGAATCGAGAAGATTGGGAAAGGCCCTTATTTTGTGTTTCTTGTCCTTGTCCCGGTTGGCAGGAACCAGGTTTCCGGCCGAGGAAAATGTCCATTGTCCGAAAACCGCGTTGCCCTCGCGGACGAAACGCGACGTGCCCCAGCCGCTTTCTTCCGCAGCCTGGGCCAACGCCATGGAAGGCGGAATAATATCAACACACTTTAAAAGCTTTTCGATAAAGTTTTTCTTCACGCCATAGCGTTCCGACATCACCATCAACCATAACCGATCCGCCGGACCAATTTTTTGATCTAGGCTTTGTTGGAAGTGGAGTTTCCAAAGCCGTCGGCGATCACGCAGAATTTCCTCATTGGCTTGCAGGACAAGCGGCAAAAGACTTTGGAAGAAAATCGACTTGCGGACCCTGGCTTCGCGGATGTTTTTGATATCACTGGGCAGGCTTGCCAGGAATAGGCGCGGCACCGAGGCCTCGCCCGAACGGACGCGTTCGAGGTCATACCCCAATTGTTTGAAGGTCTTGGACAATACCCCCGTCGTCTTCAAACGCTGCAACCGGTGCTGCCTATCTTCCTCGTCAACCGAAAAGAAACCGATCAATGTGTCGATACCGGCCTTTCTTAACCTCTTGGTCACCGCCTTCAACGCGTGTTTAGGGGTGGTCGGTGCATCGATCTCCTGGGGGAAAATTTCAGCTGGGATCGGAACATAGACCGGCGCCGAGACAGGAGCCGAAACCGCAATGCGTAGCGTTGCCTTCGGTGCCGAGGTTCGGTTTTCAAGCGGATTCATGACGACAACGGAAACCAAGCCTGTAACCAGACCGGCAACCGCGAGTAAGGCGCCGTGTTCAAAACGAAACTTCATCAATCGATTTCTATGGAGCGACACTACCGAGCCGCTTCAACCCTTCATTTGCACAAACCAAAGTATAATTTTCTTATTTTTATCCCAGGTCTTCCGATCATTCTTCCGCTTCAAATCGGGAATTCACGGAGCCATATGGCCAGCAGTGATGGGAGAGCTTTTAGCACAGCGCTTGCACCAGCACCAGCATTTGTGCGCTGCAATAAGTTAATATTGCGTTGCACAATCACTGTTTTCAAGATTTTCTTATTTGTCTGCCGTAAGGGCGCCCGAAAATCCCATCAAAGTATATAAATACTTCAGGGAGTTACTCGACTGCCCGGACCTCCGTCACTTCGGGGATGTAATGGCGAAGCATATTTTCGATACCGTTTTTCAATGTCGCCGTGGAGGAAGGACAGCCCGCGCAGGCCCCTTGCATGTGAAGTAAAACGACTCCATCCTCGAATCCCTTATAAATGATGTCGCCGCCGTCTTGGGCCACTGCCGGGCGAACCCGGGTATCGATCAGCTCTTTGATTTGCATCTCGATGCCGCCGGTGGGTTCTGGCGCAGACGAATCGGCGGTATCGGTGTCAGGGCTATCGCCCTCAATCGCCGCCTTGCCCGACTGAAAATGTTCCATGATGGCGCCAAGGATCAAGGGTTTCATGATGTCCCAATCCTTGTCGTCTGATTTGGTGGCGGTGATGAAATCGGCCCCTAGAAAGACGCCGGTGACCCCTTCGATGCCGAAAAGCCCGGTCGCCAGGGGCGAATTCGTCGCCTCAGTAGCTGCGGTGAAATTGGCAGTTCTCGATTCCATGACCGGCACACCGGGCATAAATTTCAGTGTCGCCGGATTTGGGGTGCCTTCCGTCTGAATAAACATATCCAACCTCTTAATTTCTATTGGTGCTTCTTAGAGTCTTTAAATGGTCCATAAATGGGCTTGAATCAACCCTCTTATTACAAGTTAACTCGGATCGGATCAGGGACGGAGAAAGCCGACGATATCGTGGACCTCGGCCAGCACCGGCTCAGCAATGGCACGGGCGCGCTGGACGCCATCGGCAATGACAGTATCGACATGGGTTTCATCACCCATCAAGCGGCGCAATTCGTCCTGCATGGGGGCCAGGGTTTCAACCGCCAAGTCGGCAAGTTCCTGTTTAAAAGCCGAAAATTGTTGACCACCGAATTTATTGCAGACCTCGGCAATATCAATATCGGCCAGCGCCGCATAAATCCCCATCAGGTTGGCGGCCTCCGGGCGGCCGTCGAATTGATCTGGGGCGGCGGGCAGGTCATCGGGGTCGGTCTTGGCCTTGCGGATTTTCTTGGCAATGGCATCGGCATCGTCGGTCATATTGATCCGCGACAGGTCCGACGGATCCGATTTGCTCATCTTAGAGGAGCCATCGCGCAAGGACATGACGCGGGCGGCAGCGCCAAAAATCAACGGCTCGACGACGGGGAAAAAATCGACGCCGAAGTCATTGTTGAATTTCTGGGCGATGTCGCGGGCCAATTCCAGATGCTGTTTCTGATCCTCGCCGACGGGGACATGGGTGCCTTTATACAGAAGGATATCGGCAGCCATTAAATTCGGGTACGCGTATAGGCCAACCGAAGCGTTTTCCTTGTTCTTGCCCGCCTTTTCCTTGAACTGGGTCATCCGGTTAAGCCAACCCAAACGCGCCACGCAGTTGAATAACCAGGCCAGTTCTGCGTGGCCCGGAACTTGGCTCTGGTTGAAGATGATATGGCGCTTGGCATCGATACCGGCGGCCAGCATGGCAGCGGCGACGGCGCGGGTGGAGGCCTTCAGTTCCTCCGGGTCCTGCCATACCGTCACCGCATGGAGATCGACAACGCAAAACAGACATTCGTATTCATTTTGAAGGCGAACCCAGTTGCGAATCGCGCCTAGGTAATTCCCCAAATGCAGGTTGCCGGTCGGCTGCACCCCTGAAAAAATTCGTTCCATCGACATTCGCTCCCAATCGTTCTTGTTTTTTAGGGTGTCGCGCCGCCCCGATAAAGACTTTTCAAATCTCCAATTCGAGCCGCGCCCAAAGCCAGGGCCAGAACGCCGAACACCGCCATGCCGCCAATTACCATAACCGCTAAGCCAAGGACCCGTTCAGATGTCGTGCCGGCCAAGACGTCCGCCAACGGCCCCAGCGCCCCAAAAAGCGCCACCCCCATCCCCGCCGTGGCTAATGCCATGCGCCACAAGCGTTCACGCAATCGGCGGTCCAATACCAAATGGCCGCGACGGTGAAGGACATAGGCCATGATTGCGACATTGAGCCAACTCGACACCACCGTCGCCGCGGCAATTCCGACATGCTGAAACGGCCCCATCAATAAAAGATTGAGTCCTAAATTAACGAACAGGCAAAACACCGAAATTTTGACAGGCGTCGCCGTGTCCTCGCGGGCAAAGAACCCTGGCGCCAGCGCCTTGACCATGACATAGGCCGGCAGGCCGACCGCATAGACTGCCAGGGCTGCGGCCGTCGCCGCCGTTTCCATCGGACCGAATTGACCACGCTCGAACAGCACCCGGACCACCGGTGTGGCGATCACCATCAAGGCGGTCGCCGCCGGCAGGGTCAGCAACAGCGAAAGTTCCATCGCCCGGTTCTGGCTGTGATGGGCGGCCTCGGTTTCCCCGGCGCGAACTTGGCGAGACAATAAGGGCAACAAGGCGGTGCCGACGGCAACACCCAACACGCCCAGCGGCAGTTGATTGACCCTATCGGCATAGAACAAATACGAAATCGACCCAGCCGGCAGCAACGAGGCAATTACTGTGTCGATGACCAGATTGATCTGATATATGCCGGCACCGATGGCGACCGGCGCCATCCGTTTTAACAGGACCTTAACGTCGTCGGTCAACTTGGGAAGGGAAATCCTTAACCACACCCCTTCCCGGCCACAGGCGGCAAACAACCAAATGAACTGAACCACCCCCGCCGCCGCCACCCCCCAGGCCAAAGCATGGCCGGAGGTTTCGGTTACGTTCGCCAATCCCATAATCGCGCCGATCAGACAAAGGTTGAGCAGGATCGGCGTCGCCGCCGCCGCCGCGAACCGGCCCAGGGAATTCAGGACTCCTGCCATCAGCGAGACCAGAGAGATAAATAGCAAATAGGGAAATGTGATCCGGGTCAGTTCCACCGCCAAATTAAATTTGGCGGCCTCACCAATAAAACCCGGCGCAAAGCCCAACATCACCACCGGCATGGCAACTTCAATGACGACGACGAAAATCAGCAAGATCCAAAATAAAACACTGAACGCTGCTACCGCGAACGCCTTGGCAGCCTGGATTCCTTCCGCCTCGACACGGCCCGCGAACATCGGCACGAAAGCCATGGAAAAGGCGCCTTCGGCGAATAGGCGGCGGAATAGATTTGGAAGCTTGAAGGCGATGAAAAATACATCGGCCCCCGCCGCCGCACCCAGCACGAAGGCGATCAGTATATCGCGCACGAACCCCAGCACCCGGCTAATCAGGGTGAAGCCGCCGACGGTGGCTATGGATCGCAAAAGCACCATAGCCGTCTCAATAGCGGTTTTTTGTGTCAGCGAAAAGGCAGCTGGGGGGTCGACCGGTATTGCCCGCAATGCGGGCCACTAGGCGGGGGATGCTTCGCCCTTGATTTGTTTTGTCACTCCCTCCCCCGATTTTGACTGCATTAATTCAGCTTCCCCGGTCTTTTTTGACGCCTTATTGGGGGCGGCCCCTGAGGACACAACATCCAACAGGCCCGTCCGCAAGGTTTTTAGTTTTTCCTTATTTTCCACTTTCAGGCCAAAAACGTCCTTGACGTAGAACACATCGACGACACGCTCTCCATAGGTCGAAATATGGGCGCTCGAAATCTGCAATCCGGACGCAGTCAGGAAAGCGGTTACGTCGTGCAAAAGCCCCAACCGGTCGCGGCCGTTTATTTCGATCACCGTTAAGCGGTTTGACGCCTTGTTGTCGATTAACACCCGAGGCGGAATCTTAAACACCCCGGCTCGTTTTTGCAGGGAAGATCCTTGGGCCTCGGCAAGTTCTTTCGCCGAATGAAGTCGACCCGACAGTGCGTTTTCAATGCGTTTTCGAAGCCGCTTCAAACGGTCTTTGGCGGCATAGGCGTGGCCTTCCGCATCCTGGATCCAGAACATATCCAACACCATGCCATTGGTCAGTGTCATGACCTTAGCATCAACGACAGACGCGCCCGCCAGCGCCATGGCGCCGGCGATGGACGCAAACAGTCCGGGGTGGTCGGGTGTGTAAATGGTGATTTCCGTGGCGTCTCGTTCCCGCACGATCCGGCTTTCGATATGAAGCTTCAATTCGCCATCTTCGGCTTTTCGGATAAGCTTGGCATGGTGGGCAAGGGTCTCGTTATCGAAGGCCAGCCAATAATCGTTATAACCCCTGGCAAAGTGTTTATCGATTTCATCCGGGCTCCATTCCGCCAACATTTCTCTCAACTCGGACTTGGCCCGGTCCACGCGTTCGCCCTTGCGATCCGATGGAATCGCGCCGGCCATTTCCTCCTGGGCGCGATAATACAGTTCGCGCAAAAGACCCGCCTTCCACGCGTTCCAAACATCGGGGCCGACCGCCCGGATATCGGCGACCGTCAACACCAACAATAGGCGCAAGCGTTCCGGCGATTGCACGGCGGCAACGAAATCGCTGACGGTTTTGGGATCATAGACATCCCTCTTGAACGCGGTGTGGCTCATTAACAAATGATGGCGCACCAACCACACGACGGTTTCGGTTTCCCAATCGCTGAGCCCCAGCCTCGGGCCCAATTCGGCGGCTACATCGGCGCCCAGTTCGGAATGATTGCCGCCCCGGCCCTTGGCAATGTCATGGAGAAAGACCGCCGTATAAAGGGCCGGCAAGGACTGTACCTCGCCGATGACTGAGTGTGACGCCGGATGGTCATCTTTGAGCTGCCCCGTTTCAATCCCCTTGAGGATGCCGATGGCGCGGATGGTGTGCTCATCGACCGTGTAGACGTGATACATGTCGTATTGCATTTGCGCGACGACGCTGCCGAAATCCGGCAAAAACAGGCCCAACACCCCGGCTTCGTTAAGCCGCATCAAGGTGACATCCGGTTTAGGGCCGCACATCATGTCCATGAACAGGGCGTTGGCGTCGGGATCATTGCGTAAGTCGTCATCAATGAGCTCCAGATTTTGGGTCACCAGGCGCAATGCATTGGGGTGAATATCGGCGCCATGGCGCTGGGCCGCGCGAAATAACGACAACAATTTCACCGGGTCTTTGATGAAGGCATCGGTGTCATCAATGGTCAGACGGTCGCCATCGAGAATAAAGCCGTCAATCTCGCGTTTATTGAATCCGAAGCTGGGCAGGCGGAATTTGTGCCGGCTTTTTTTCTGCTGGTCTTCAAGCACGGCACAAAGGATTCTGGTCAGATCACCGACATCTTTGGCGACGAGGAAGTAGTCCTTCATAAAATGCTCGACCCCTTGGAGGCCTTCCCCATCGGTATAGACCATGCGGTCACTGATTTCATTTTGGATGTTGAAGGTCAGGCGTTCCTCGGCCCGGTTGCTCTGATAGTGCAAATGACAACGAACCGTCCATAGGAAGTCTTCTGCCTTGGCGAACAAGTCTACATCTGCCGCCGTCAGCACGCCCTTGGCTTGCAACTCCTTTACGTCTTTGACCCGAAACAGGTACTTGGCGATCCAAAACAATGTCTGAAGATCGCGCAGGCCGCCCTTGCCTTCCTTGATGTTAGGCTCCAGCACATAGCGGGTATCGCCCATCCGGTCGTGCCGGGCATCGCGCTCAGCCAGTTTGGCCTCGACGAATTCAAGGCCGGTGGATTCTGAGAATTCCGACCCGAATCTTTGTTGGAATTCCTTAAACATATCCTGGTCACCCCACAGCCAACGCGCCTCCAACAGGCTGGTGCGGATAGTCATGTCAGACTTGGAAAGCCGAATGGCTTCATCAATGGAGCGGGTCGCATGACCGACCTTAAGGCCTAAATCCCACAACATATAAAGGATGTATTCGACCACCTGTTCGGAATGCGCCGTCAACTTGTAGGGCACAAGAAACATCAGGTCGATGTCTGAATACGGCGCCAGTTCACCACGGCCATATCCGCCGGTAGCGGAAATACTCATGACCTCGCCCGTGGTCGGGTTGGCCAGGGGATAAACGTTGGCTAGGGAAAAGTCGTAGATCGAACGGACCAGCTGATCAACGAGATGGGTGTTGGCCCGGGCGACGTCGCGGCTGGAGGCGCCGTCTTCTTCAAACCGGCGTCGGACTTCCGTCCAGCCCCGCATAAAGGCAGTTTTGAAGATGTCGAGGACTTGCGATTGCGTTTTCGGCGTATAACCGGACCACCCGACAAGATCGTCAAGTTCAGCTAACAGCGCCTTACGGTCGATGATGTCGCGGGGTTTGGGGATGCTGTCCATGTTCCCATTATATAAAGGGGACGGGGGAGACGTTAAAGGGGCGTGCCGTTCCTGGATGAGATGAAAAAGAATTTTTCCCGATATCATCCCAGAGGATTTCATTTTTATAACGATATCGAAGTAAATATTCGGCCATTACCACAATTGATTTCCTTTAAACATGGAGCAAGGATTCTAACAGATAACCTAATCAACAAATTATTGGGGTTTGAAAATAAGAATATTTAAATAATCTTATTTAATTTAACCAAATACCAGTATTTATCAGCTTAAAACGTTTTAAAATTATATATAATAAACCCAAATTTTATTTGAAAATTTGAATAAATTCAGATGTTTAAAGTATTTAATAAAATAAGGTTATTTAAAAGATTTTAATTTTTAAACTCTTGAATACTTTATCGTCTTTTGCTGACGTAAGCGGTGGGAATGAGCCAATCGGCGTCGGATCAGTCTTGTGTATCGAGCAATTCTCGCAGCCGATAAATCAATTCCAAGGCCTCTCGGGGGCTCAAGGCGTCGGCATCGACCTCTAAAAGCGCAGTTTCCAAGGGTGACGGTCCGGTCGCCGCCACACCGGCGGCTTCGTTCTCAAGCGCCTGAAATAATGGCAGGTCATCCGCCAACCGTGTCATCGCCGATGATTGTTCGCCTGCCTCGAGCGTCTCAAGGACGTCCGAGGCGCGTTTGATGACGCTTTTGGGAAGGCCCGCCAGAGCGCCGACATGGATGCCGTAGGAGCGGTCGGCCGCCCCCGGCCCCACTTCATGCAGGAACACCACATCGCCTTGCCATTCCTTGACCCGCATGGTGTGGCACTGCAGCCCCGATAACCTTGCCGCCAACGCCGTCAATTCATGGTAATGGGTGGCGAACAACGCCCGGCACCGGTTGGCCTCATGCAGGTGTTCGACCACCGCCCAAGCGATCGACAGGCCGTCGAAGGTAGCGGTACCGCGGCCGATTTCGTCCAGGATCACCAATGCCCTCGGGCCGGCCTGGTTGAGGATGGCTGCCGTTTCCACCATTTCAACCATGAACGTAGACCGCCCCCGGGCGAGGTCGTCGGCGGCGCCAACCCGGGAAAACAAGCGGTCGACGATGCCGATTTTAGCCGCCTCGGCGGGAACGAAGGAACCCATTTGGGCGAGTACCGCAATCAACGCATTCTGGCGCAAAAAGGTGCTCTTGCCGGCCATGTTGGGACCGGTCAACAGCCATAAAAACCCTTCATCATCGCTATCTCCAGCCGAAAGTATGCAACCGTTGGCGATAAAGGCGGCGGCGCCGGCGTCTGCCAGGGCCGCCTCGACCACGGGGTGGCGGCCGCCGGTAATGTGGAAATCGAGACTGTCATCCACCTCCGGCCTGATATAGCGGCCATCAACAGCCAAGACGGCCAAACCCTGGGCGACATCGAGCCCGGCCAGGGCCTGGGCACATAAGGCAATGGAATCGGCCCGCCCCGTCACCTCACCGACCAGATCATCGAACAGGGTCAATTCCAGACCTAAGGCCTGATCGGCGGCCTTGGCGATACGCCCTTCCAGCTCGCTAAGTTCCACCGTTGAATACCGAACCGCGTTGGCCATGGTCTGGCGGTGAATGAAGGGACCGTCATCGAGGGGGATTTTATCCGCCTGTTTGGCCGGCACCTCGATGAAATAGCCCAACACGTTGTTATGCTTGACCTTAAGCGTCGTGATCGAGGTTTCTTCCACGTAGCGGCTTTGCAATCCGGCAATCAACCGCCGGCTTTCGTCCCTGAGCGCGCGAAACTCATCCAGTTCCGGTGCGTACCCGGCCGCAATAAAACCGCCATCCCGGGCATAAAGCGGCAAGTCTTCAGCCAAGGCGCGGCGGAACCGGTCGATCAAGGCATCATGGTGGCCAAGGTCATTGATGGCGTCGGTGATGCCTTCCGGTGCTCCAATTCCCGCATTATCAAAGATGCCCTTGATATCTTCCGCCACCGCCAAGCCGTCACGCACCGCCGCCAGATCCCGAGGGCCACCGCGGCCGAGGGTAAGCCGCGACAAGGCGCGTTCGATATCCGGGCAATGCTTAAGTACGGCGCGCAACTCATCTCGCAGGCGCGCCCCGGCAACGAAATGCTGAACCATGTCCAGGCGACGCGCGATATCCTTAACATCGGTCAGCGGGGCGGCCAGGTGTGCTCCCAACAACCGGGCGCCGGCGCCGGTCATGGTCCTGTCGATGACGCCCAAGAGACTGTTTTTTTGCGAACCCGATAGCGACACCGTCAATTCCAAATTGCGCCGGGTGGCGGGGTCGATTTCCATCACCTCGCCCTCGGCCAACTGCTTGGGCTGGGCCAATCGCGGCAAACGGCCTTTCTGAGTGAGCTCCAGATAATCGACCAGGGCGCCGGCCGCCGCCAATTCCGCCCTGGAAAAATTGCCGAAACCATCAAGGGTTTTGACGCCGTAAAGGGCGCCCAAACGTTTCTTGCCGTTGGCGCTGTCAAAGCGGCTGGAGGGCAGGGGGCTTATGCGGTCCTTCCACTCGGCGAAGGTTTCGAACAGGGTATGATGCTGGATAAGGCCGTCCGAGACCAGCAATTCGCCGGGCGAAACCCTGGCCAGGACGGCGTCCAGGTCACCCGGTGCAAACGATTGGGTCAAGAAAACACCGGTCGACATGTCGATCCAGGCGAGACCCAATTCGCCGCCGGCTTCGGCGACAGCGGCCAGGAAATTGTTCTGCCGCGTATCCAATAGCGCGTCTTCCGTCAGTGTGCCTGGTGTCACCATACGCATTACCTGACGCTCAACGACGGCTTTGGCGCCGCGTTTCTTTGCTTCCGCCGGGTCTTCCGTCTGTTCGCAAACCGCGACCTTGAAGCCCTTTTTTATGAGCCGGTTAAGATAGGTCTCGTGACTGTGCACCGGCACCCCGCACATCGGGATATCATCGCCCAAATGTTTGCCCCGTTTGGTTAGCGCAATATCCAATGCGGCCGACGCCTTGACCGCATCGTCGAAAAACAATTCGTAGAAATCCCCCATCCGGTAAAACAGCAGGCCATCGGGGTGTTCCGCCTTGATCGCCAAATACTGCGCCATCATCGGCGTGACGGTATCGGCGGAATCTTTTTTTGGGGATTTCGACTTCCGCAAAGGCTCTTGCGCTGTAGCCGGTTGGCCGCCATCGGGGTCTGGTTCGGTTTGCGGGGAAGAAACGGCGGGCGTTGCGGTCATTCGTAAAGACAATCAAGAGTGGCGGACGGGGTGACCTTACCACAGGGTTTTATCACGCGCTATTTATCCTGTGCCGCCTATTTTAAACCCTCAAGCGCCATTTGATGGGCTTTCGTTGAGTCTTCCCCAAAACAACAAAAAATCACGGTTTCAAGGACGCGATCCCTGGCCAGCACTTCGGCGACGGTGGCGACGGCGATCCCGGCGGCCAAAGCGGGCGGGAAGCGGTATACGCCGGTGCTGATGGCGGGAAAGGCGATGCTAGGGAGGCTGTTTTCCAGGGCCAACGAAAGAGATGCCCGGTAACACCCGGCAAGCAGGGCCTTTTCGTCCTGCCCGCCGCCCTGCCAGACCGGGCCCACGGTGTGAATGACGTATCCAGCAGAAAGCCCGTAACCCTTGGTGATGCGCGCCTCGCCGGTGGGGCAACCGCCAAGCCCACGGCATTCCTCTAACAATTTAGGGCCGGCGGCGGCATGAATGGCGCCATCGACCCCGCCGCCGCCCAGCAGTGATTCGTTAGCGGCATTGACGATGGCGGCGACATCGAGCCTGGTGATATCGCCTTCGACGATCGACATCCGTTGCAATATTTCTTTGATGATCATCGTGAATTCCAGTTCCGCCACAGCTTATCAACTTTCACCCAGGGGCGCACTTGTGCTACCCGGTAGAGATGCCGGATCAACCCCCCAACAGCGTCCTTGTTTATGTCGGCTTTGACCGCATCGGCGATGGGCTTCTCAAGCTGCCGTTTGTGCGGGGACTTCGCTTAGCCTTTCCCGATGCCCGTATTACCTGGTTGGCGGGCAAGGAAGACAGCGTCTATGCCGGCGTCTTGGCAGACCTGGCCAAGGGCCAGATTGACGAGGTCATTGAGCATGCCGGCATCGGGGTTAAACCCGGTGAATTGTTGCGGAGGATACCAAAAAGCCCTTTGGATGGACGGCGCTTCGATCTGATTATCGACACGCAAAGGACCCTGTGGACCAGCCTGTCCTTATGGCGGGTTGCCCACGGCACTTTCATTTCCCCGGCCGCGCGTTTTCTGCTTTCGTCGAAAAAACCCGTAACAGGCTACCGCTTCCCGAAAACCATGCAGCGCCAGCTACTGGACCTGTTGGAACTTGCCTGCGGCCAGGATTTTCCGAGCCCGAAAACCTTAAATCTGGACCTGGATCCGGCACTTTCTGACGCCGCCACCCGGTTGCTGCCGGATGGCCCCGTGTACATCGGCTTTGCCCCCGGATCGGGCGGACCGCCAAAATGCTGGCCCCTGGAAAGTTTTATATCCATCGCACAACTACAGGCCGCTAAAGGGCGGGTGCCGGTTTTTTTGTTGGGGCCGAAGGAGGACGGATGGCTCAATCAGATCAAGGCCGGCGTTCCCGAAGCCCTATTTCCCTTACAGGACGACGGCGTCCAAGCGGCGCACGGGTTTTCCCCGTTGCTGCCGATTGCAATATCAAAAAGGTTTGAGGCAGCAGTTTCCAATGATTCCGGTGCCGGTCATATGTTTGCCGTTGGCGGCAGGCCGGTGGTGATCCTGTATGGCGTTACCGCACCTAAAAAATTCCAGCCGATGACCGATAAGCTGACCATCATCCGCGCCCAGGATTTCGGTGGGCCGGAAATGCACAACATCCCCATCGATGCCGTCGAAGAGGCGCTGGAAAAAGTGCTTACAAGCTAGGGCGTTTGTTTAACCGCAAATTCGTCGTCGCAAATGAGTCCATTTGCTCGGGATTTGCTCTAACCGGGTTTGGTTTGGGGCGGCGGAAACTTTTTCATCAGCCACACCAGCACTATAAGCCCGGGCACGGCGGCGGCGGCGCTGATCAGGAAAAAGCTGCTCCAGGCGATCTGGTCCGCCACCCAACCGGCAGTGGCCGACAGTACATCGCGGCTAAAGGCGGTCAGCGAACTCAACAGCGCATACTGAGTCGCCGTATAAGCTTGGTTGCAAAGCGACGACAGATACGCAACGAACGCCGATGTGGCCATGCCGGAGGTGACGTTTTCTGCCGTAATCGTCACCACCAACATCGCAACGTTGTGGCCGACCTTGGCCTGAACGACGAACATCAAGGTTCCCGCGATCTGCAGAACACCGCAGATCATCAAGCTCCGCATTATACCAATCTGATTGACCAGGATGCCGCCGAGAAGACCACCGACGATGATTGCGCCGAGGCCGAAGGCCTTGGTGACGTTGGCGATTTCAACGGTGCTGAAGCCCATAGCGATATAGAAAGGGCCGGCCATAACCCCTAAGTAGGATTCGCCCAATTTATAGAGCGCGATGAATGCCAGGACGGCGACCCAGCCCGAATGAGACATGAAGTCGCGAAAGGGGGCGATCACTCCTTCATAGAACCAAGCCAACATGCGGGCCAGCCATGGCGCTGTGCCGGATGCCAGGTGCTGGGCCATACGTTCTTCTTCGGCCTCGGCGGCTTGCAGGGAAAGGCCCGTATCGGGTTCGCGGGCAAAAAGGATCGTTACCATGCCGACGACAACCAGGACGCCCATGATGAAATACACCTGATTCCAGGTGAACATGGCGGCCAGCCACAGGGCCCCCGCACCGGCGCCCAACATGCCGGCCCGGTAGCCGAGCACGATCGCACCGGCACCGGCGCCTTGTTCGTCATCTTTAAGGATTTCGACCCGATAGGCATCGATAACAATATCCTGGCTAGCCGACGTAAACGCCACCAACAGGGCGAACATCGCCGTCATGCCGGGGTTTTCAGCCGGGCTGGTCGACGCCATGGCGAAGATAGAGGCCATCAACGCCAGCTGCGCTACCAAGGCCCAACTTCGCCGGCGGCCGAGTAGATCCGTAAGAACAGGTACCGGCAACCTGTCAATCACCGGGGCCCATAGAAACTTAAATGTGTAAGGAGTCCGGACCAGGGAAAACAGACCGATGGTGGTCAATGACACGCCTTCAATCTTGAGCCAAACCGAAAGTGTAGAGAATACCAACAACAACGGCAGGCCGCTGGAAAAGCCCAGGAAAAGGATGATCAGGATGCGGCGGTCGGCATAAACCTTGGCGGCGGCGAGCCACGATTTCATGTCACCGCCCGGCGCTCTTCATCCCCCTTCAGCAACGACTCACAAGCGCGCAGTACCTGGTCTTCGGCGATGGCGCCGATACAGGGGAAAAGCTGAAATTTATTGGCGCGGCGGTGGCATCGCCAAAAGCAGTGATAGCATTCCATTTCCTGGAAGACGAAACGCGTATTTGCGGGCGTCACCTCCTGGGGATAAGGCACGAAACTGCCGAAGTGTCCGCCGCCGACAATGACCACAGTGGGGCGCCCCAAGGCGATGCTCAAGTGCGCGGGCCCGGTATCGTTACTGACCACCAACGACGCATGCTTCATCAGGTCCAACAATTCGGGCAAATTGGTCTTTCCGGTCATATCGATGATGCCTTGCGTTTCCCCGGCATCACGGATCGCCTGTTCGATTTCTTCATGGCCGGACCGTTCCTCGACGCGGCCGACAAAGACAACCCGAAAGCCTCTTTCCCTCATCGTCTTGGCCAACGCCGCATACCCCGCCAGCGGCCAGCGACGGCCAGGCTCATTGCTGCCCGGGTTTAGGACGACATATGGCGCACCGGCATCGATGGGCGGGGCTTGGTCGCGCCAGGTAATTTGAGGCGCCTCAGGTGGGATGGTGGCCCCGGTGACGGCGGAGATAAAACGAAAATGACGGATGATTTCGTGGGTCGGATAGGGCCCGGTATCGATGATTTCGTCGACCTGGCTCAGGTAATAGCTGAACTCGGAACGGGTCCGTTCGCTAACATAGGGGCGGGAGGAAACCGTCCTGGGCGCGGATGATACCCACACCAGACTGTCCGCCATCAAGGCACGGCGCATATAAGAATCGCTGACCGCAATGGCCGGCGCTAGGCCTCGAACCCACAGCGATATCTTGAAACGGTAAAGTGGCCGGCGCGCATACGCATGTTCGTCAATGGCGTAAACGCGGTAACCCTGAAAAACATCGTCGGCAAGGTTGCTCCAGCTTTTACACCCCAAGACGGTGATGTCGGACTTATCGACGCCAAAGGCATCGGCATAATGATCAAGAGTGCGCCGAAACAAGACCATATCGCCGATGCCGTCCATGCGCACAACCAAGACACCCCGACGTTTTTTAAACACCGGCCAATGCCGCGCGATCAAATCCAAGGGCCGGAACATCCACCACCGCCGACGCATCCCGGCGGGAAAGGTGCGCCAAAACGCCGTCGTCGTAATCCGAACTGAAGTCCAGGGATTAGGTGTCTCGGTGTTGGGCGACGACGTCATTAGCCAAGTTTTTCCTCGATCAGGGCCTTAAAGGAAACATTGGAGCGAGCCCCCAAATGGGAAATGCATTCAGCCGCACAAATACCGCCGATCCGGGCGCTGGTAAACAAGTCCCGGCCGGACGTCAGGCCGAACAGGAGCCCCGCCGCATAGGCATCACCGGCGCCGGTGGTATCAACCAGGGTGTCCACCACCTCAGCGTCGACTATATGGACCTCATCGCCGGAAACAACAACCGAGCCCTTTTCGCTGCGCGTAAGGGCCGCGACTTCGCAATGGCTGCGAACCGCCTGCAGGGCATCATTAAAATTCTCGACTTGATAGAGAGTCATGATTTCTTCTTCATTGGCGAACAGGATATCGACATGGTGTTCCGCCAGGTCGAGGAAGTCTTCGTGGTGACGGTCGACGCAAAATGGGTCCGATAAGCTTAGCGACACCTTGCGGCCAGCTTGATGGGCAGCGTCGGCAGCTTTGAGGAACGCTTCCTTAGCGGCCGGAGGATCCCAGAGGTATCCCTCAAGATAGGTGATCTCTGCATCGGCGATCTGTTCAAGATCGATGTCCTCGGGGCCTAAGTCGACACAGGCACCCAAAAACGTCTGCATGGTGCGCTTGGCATCAGGGGTGACCAGAACCATCGACGTAGCCGTTGGCGGGCCGCTCACCGTCGGCAGGGTATCGTAGGAAACCCCAATTGCGTGAATGTCGTTTCGAAAGACTTCGCCCATTCGATCATTATGAACCTTGCCAACAAAGACCCCAGAACCGCCCAGCGATGCCAGCCCGGCAATGGTATTGGCGGCGGAACCACCGGAACATTCAATGGCCCCGTCGGTCTTTTCGTAAAGCCGCTTTGCCTCATCGGCGTCAATCAAGGTCATGGCGCCCTTGGTCATGCCTTCGGAAACCAACAGGTCATCGTCCGCATGAACCAAAATATCGACAATGGCATTTCCGATGCCAATGACATCAATCCGAGGATCGCTCATTACCTTCTCCTGAGCAAGGGATGGAATTTAATGACAAGCCTGAGTATAACGGCGGGCTCGCCTTCGACAACAGGCCCTAAGATATACCTGGAAACAATCAATATGTTATCCGCATTTTTTAAGGGAATCTCTCAATTAAACGACCGCCCGACCCAAAGGGTGCTCTGGATTTCGATCGTCTCCGCCACTTTGGTGTTCTCCATGTTGTGGGTAGTGGTTGGGGTTTTGTTGGGGTCAACATCTATCTTTACCATTGGTTGGCTGGAGTGGGCCGTTGACCTGTTGGGGGGGCTGGCGACTTTTGTATTCACTTGGTTTTTGTTCCCCGGCGTGATCAGCGCCGTTATTGGCATCTTTCTTGGTGACATTGCCAATGCCGTTGAGGCCCGCCATTTTCCTTCTTTAGGCCCGGCCATGGGCTTGCCGATGGCCAAGGCGGTGTTGGTGACGCTTGGTTACCTAGGTGTCCTGATTGTATTAAACCTATTTCTTCTGGTATTCCTGCTGATCCCGCCGCTATTCCCTTTTGTTTTCTACACCGTGAACGGCTATCTTTTGGGCCGAGAATATTTTGAACTGGTGGCGTTGCGCCGGATCGGCCCGGAAGAAGCCCGGCGTTTAAGAAAAGCCCATCGGGGCAAGCTGTTCCTGACGGGTGTTATCATGGCGTTGCTGTTAACCCTGCCGGTGGTTAATCTATTGGCCCCCGTCGTGATCACCGCCGCGATGGTTCATTTGTTTGAAGATTGGCGAGGAAACCCCGGCATCGCCCATTGAGTTCTAGTCGGCGAAAATAAATAAAAGGAAATGCGTCATGTTCCAAAAGAAAAATGAAGAATTGGCCGGTGACGCCGAAATGTCGGCGCCGCCGATGAAACCCTTCACCAAAAAAGGTTCTCACGCACCCAGCAAGCCGCCGACAAAGAAGACGTGACGCCCACCCGCGGCACCCTCTTTCTGGCTGTTACGCTGGGGCTATTCGCCTGCGCCGAGACGGCGGCGCCGGTGGCGCCAACCACCAGGGCTGCTCAGCCAAAAAAACCAATTGTGACTGCCGTTGCGCCGGTACCAACAAAGCCCGTATTCGTACCGAAACTGGCTATCGCACCAAAAAAGGTTTATCCGCCGCCGTCGCGTCTTTCCGGGTTGGACCGCGGCCAAGTGACGGGCCTGTTGGGCGCGCCCGGGTTCGAGCGTTTAGATGATCCTGCCTTAATCTGGCAATACCGTTCAGCCATTTGCGCGTTGGATATTTTCCTTTACCGGAACGAAAATGAAGACATTTTCAGGGTTCGTCATTTTGAAGCCCGGGCCCGGGGCAACAAAACGGTCAGTGAAAAGGACTGTTTCGTGGGTCTGTTAATCGCCCACGAGCAACGATCTTAGTTTTATTTAAACCGCAAATTCGTCGTCGCAAATGAGTCCATCTGCTCGGGATTTGCTCTAGCTCAACCGATTTCCTTCGCCTTGTAGCCGCCAAACCAGGCAGACACCCAGGCCACCACAGAACCTAGGATGGCTGGTCCCAAAATACATAAGGCACATATCGGCGCAACCACAGCAGCGGCGACAAGCATGGCAACCGGTTTGTCGTCCATAGCAGACTCCTACTCAATCACTCGGGACGCTGAGGGTTGGCAGTATGCAACCTGTAGCGACTGCAGGTTCAAGAGGTTTATAGCATGGGTTTGAAAACGCGGGCTGGAATGCCCAACTTTGCCATCGGTGCGCTCTACCGTGGTACGGGGCTACCTCGAAACCAACTGTTACTACGAGCGGATTGGCGATATGCCTAATAGCACCGATGTCCGCTTATGGCTATTAACGGACTCTTTGCCACACCCAGAATTATGTCCGCTTTGCCCCCGAAAGCGGACATTCGGAGGAGAGCTAACATTACTTGCGCTCTCCGGTTGCGTTCGCTTTTAGGAAAGACGCAGACATCGCTTCGCCTGAAACCCGAGCAGGTCCTTATCGTTTTGGAGATGGTCACGAATAGCGCTGTTGTCCCGCCCGATCTGTTGGGGCAACGGAGCCAAATTTTATTGACATCACGGCCGGGCGCCGCGCCTTGCCTTCCGACCGTCGCTCCCGCAGGATGGACCCTCGAAAGTGAGTCAAATGGGAAATGTCGGTTTATAAACTCTTCCATAAAATCGCCAAGTTCGGCGTCCGAGAGTTGGCTCAAAATCCAGAACTCCGAGCCAAGACAGTGAGCTTCGTCAAAGACCA
>PTLL01000010.1 GCA_002938315.1 Alphaproteobacteria bacterium MarineAlpha3_Bin2
ATTAATCTATAAAATAGATAGATAGATAGATTTATGAAATTAGCTATATTTCCTTTTGAGAAACTCGACTTCGTAGGGCTTTCGGCATGTCTGCATCACCTCTCCAACAATCGACATAAAACAAATCCTGAAGCGAACGATGGATAGAAATCTTATGAAGGCTATTGATGTGATAGAGCTATTTCAAAATTCAATCTTTCTCAAAAACACGACAAGATCTGCGACATTTTCATTAGTGAGCGTAGCCAAAAAAATAACTGACGATGAGGACGCTAAATCTATTCGAAGGGCGTCAAATACTCTTTGGTCCAGCGCTGATATTCATCATCCCGCCTGACTTTTTTCATCAGTTCGGGGGACGTATATTCTCTGGCGACTTGATCCTGGGGCTGTCCTTCCCTTAAGGCCTTCATCGTCTTGTAGACAGCTTCTACGGCTGCCATGAATGGTATATGCTGCTGTAAACAGATGCGGACACCATGGGATTGCATATAATCGACGTCCAATTCCTCACCGGGGTGGGCCAACAAAATAGGTGTTGAGACGGCGGCATGAACGGCTTCGAGTTGATCTTTGTGGCGGACGCCGACCAGAAATATGGCATCCACACCGGATTTTTCATAAGCTTTTATCCGTCTGAGGGCATCCTCTTGATCAGTGATTCCCATGGCGCCGGTACGGGCGACAATCACAAGATTTTGGTCCTGGCGGGCTTCCAGAGCAGCCCGCATTTTGCCAATACCTTCTTCAAGCGAAACCAAGCGCGATTTTTCCGTTTGGGCAAAGGGCATGGGTAAGTCGGTATCTTCGATTGTCAATGCGGAGACACCAGCTCTTTCCAGCTCTTCAACCGTTCGCATGACATTTAAAGCATTGCCGTAACCGTTATCGGCATCGATGAGAAGCGGCAGGTTTCCAGCCCGGCACACGCGATACGCCTGTTCTGCAAGTTCGGAAAGTGTAAGGGTTACGAAATCCGGTGCACCAAGGACGGCCATCGATGAAACCGAACCGGCAAGGACTCCGGTTTCAAAACCCAGGTCTTCGGCAATGCGCGCCGACATTGGGTCGAATACAGAAGCGGGATGAAGACATTTGTTTCCGAAGAGTATATCGCGAAATCGCTTTCGTCGTTCCGTCCATTTCATCCTGACTATCTCGCTCCCTCTGATCTATAACGCAGGAGTAAGGTGTCCTGCCAAATCTTGTGATCCGAGGTCAAAAGAATAAAGAACTTGAGAATCGGAAAAAGATTATTTTTCGGCCTTTAATTGACCCAGAACTTACCCGGACAATCGGCATCGTTACCAAGTTTGGGACAACTTTGTCGCCGATGGCGGATCAACTGCTATCCTTTCTGAAAAAAGAAATTATCGAGTTTGGTAAAGAAACTGCGTAAAAATTAATAACGATCTAAAATATCGCCTAGAAAGGTGTGTCGCCTTTAATCATAAGGCGATGCATGCGGCGTTCACGGTCGTAAAGGTGACTATCGGCCGCGGCCATATGCATGGTCTGGCGGTTGTCCCACAGTAACACATCGTCGGATTTCCATTCGTGAGAATATTGAAATTCATCCTGAGCCGAATGCGCGAGCAGTTCGTCCAATAAAACTTGTGCGTCTGTTTCATTCATCCCTTCAATCGTTTCTGTTCGGACGGGATTCAGATAGATGGCTTTGCGTCCAGTGACCGGATGTGTACGGGCAATGGGATGAAACGATGTCGGACTGATAGCCTCGTCTACTTTCGAACGCGTTGGCATTTTACGCGTGGAGTACTTGCTTTGATAAACATGCTTCGCCTTTAAACCCTCTATCTTTTTTTTCATATCAGATGAGAGGTTTTCGTAGGCCAGTGTCTGATTGGTGAAACGCGTATTGCCGCCTTGGCTTGGAAGCTGAAGCGCATGAAGTATGGTGCCGCTTGGTGGTTGCGGTGTATTGGAATGATCCGAGTGCCAACTTCCGCCGCGATTGATCGGTTTTCCAGAGCCCAAGGTATCGACATGACCGCTCGACAGAACACTAATCACCGGGTGGCTCGGAAGAGCAAATGCCTTATGATTGATCAATTGTGGGATGGGCTCACCAAATATTTTTGCTAGTTTGAGGAAAAATTCAGGTTCGATCTTTTGGTGACGGATGCATATAACGGCATGCTCGACCCAGGCGTCTCGCAGAAGTTGGAAAGTATCTTCGTTGCCGTTGGTTTCAAAATCAAAACCAATGACTTCGGCGCCAAAATTCCCGTCGAACGGGCGAATGCTGATCGACATATCTTTTTGCTCTTTCAATACCAACCTGCGAATTCATAAGAACCCGACCGGATGGACGATAGTGCTCTCAAGCCCTTGAAAGGAATGGTGCCGCCTGCAGGATATGGTCTGGTAGTAGTCCTTCGCAAGGACGAGTTTCTCGATCGTATCGTTCTTTTTGGTTTGGAGAAAATAGCCCAATGTTGCCTGTCGGCTGAAGTTCAACATGGTCATTTTGATGCCTGCTCTGTGGGGATACGCCACCGGGTTCTAATACATCTTGCCGGTTAACCTGAAATCACGTCAAAACGATCAGCACCACGCATTTTGAGGCTTTCAATCCAAATTTTGATCTTGTTACTTTTTACCTGAGCCAAAGTAACAAGATCTTGTAACTTTTGCAATCAAGGGGTGGTCTATAACCTACTGATTTTACACCTAAATATTCCGGAAAATCGGGTTTTAGCAGTTTCTTGCGGTTTCCAGGTACATAGGCACAGGGCAATATTGTTTAAAATGGCCTTTAAACTCGGTTTTTAGGCCCGGGTGAAAATGGCTGGGGCGGGAGGATTCGAACCTCCGGATGCCGGCATCAAAAGCCGGTGCCTTAGACCACTTGGCTACGCCCCATAAAGTGGCTTGAATCGCCGAAACATATGCGCATTCGGCCCAGGCTGCAAGGCGAAGAAAGAGACCCGCTTACACCGCCAGCGTCCTGGCGTCGGATAGCAACGGCGTCGCACGCACCCACCATTCGGGATGCCGCTGGCTCAGTTCCGCCGCCGCCAGCGCCGCCCCATCGGCCTCGGCATAAAGGCCGAAACAGGTGGCGCCGCTGCCCGACATGCGGGCCAATAAAATCTCCTCGGACCCATGCAGCGAATCCAGCACGTCGCCGATCACCGGCTGCAGGCCGATGGCGTCGTCGGTGAGGTCGTTGTTGCGCGTGTGCAGGTATTCCGCCAGCATCGCCGCGGTCGCAGGCGATTCCTCAAAACGGTCGGTTCCCGAGCCCCTTTCTTGGTTGATCTTTTGGCGCGCCTTGAAGACGGCCGGGGTTGATAGGGTGACGCCGGGGTTGATCAACACCAGCCATGCCGCCGGCAGCATCGGCGCCCGGGTCACCTTTTCCCCGATACCGCCGACATAGGCGGCTTCGCCGAACAGACAGACCGGCACATCGGCGCCGAGGGTTAGGCCCAAATCGTTAAGGTCGAGGGCCGCCGGGTTAATTTCCCAAAGCCGCACCAGGCCGCCCAGCACGGCGGCGGCGTCGGCCGATCCGCCCCCGATCCCGGCGGCGACGGGAAGATATTTTTCCAACCCGATGGCGCAACCGACGTCAATGTCCGCCGCCCGGCGCAAGCGGTCGGCGGCCATCATGACAAGGTTATCTTCATCGGCGCCGAGTCCGTCGGCAAAAGGCCCCGTCACGGTGAGCGTTAAGTCCGGGGCCGGGGCCAAGGTCAGGGTGTCATGGATGCCGGCGAAGGCGACCAGGGATTCCAGGGTGTGATAGCCGTCATCCCTGAGCCCGGTGACATGGAGATAGAGGTTGATCTTGGCCGCCGCCGGCACCCTTAGGGCGGCCGGTTCAGCCTTCATCACCGGGTTTTTTTGCGGTTTCGTTGTCGTCGCCAAGGCCGTTTTTCAGTTTCCGGTTGATTTGGGAAATCAATTCCTTTTCCGGGTTCAGCGTTAACGACCGGTTCCACTGGAACGCCGCCTCGCGCTTGCGGCCGACCCGCCAATAGGCATCGCCCAGGTGGTCGTTGATAATCGGGTCTTCGGGTCTGAGTTCGACGGCGCGTTCCAACTCGCGCGACGCCGCCTCGAACCGCCCCAGCCGGTAATGCACCCAGCCCAGGCTGTCGATGATATAGCCGTCGTTGGGCCGCAGTTTGGCGGCTTTTTCGATCATGCCCTGGGCGCGGTCCAGATAGAGTCCCTTGTCGATCCAGGAATAGCCCAGGTAGTTGAGCACGTAGGGCTGTTCGGGTTTGAACTTGAGGGCGCTGAGGAAGTCGGCTTCGGCCCGGGGCCATTGTTTGGAGCGCTCAAACGCGATTCCGCGGGCGTAGAGCAGGTTCCAATGCCGGGGTTCCGGGTTCTTGATCCGTGAAAGTGCCTGGTCGTAAGCCTTGGCGGCTTCTTTGAACCGCTCATGGCCACGCAGGATATCACCCAGACTGATCAACGGGGCGGGATCGGTTTTTCGGTCGTCGGCCATTCGGCTGAGATGGGTCACGGCGTCTTCGGTGCGTTCCAGCTTGTTGAGGACGGACCCAATCCTGAGACGCGCCGGCCATGAAAAAGACGAATTCCGTTTAATGGACGAATAAATGCCAAGGGCGGGTTCAAGCTGGTTGGTGGTTTCCAAGGTATCGCCCAATAGGATCTGCATGGCGGGGAACTGCGGCTTGAGAAAAAGCGCCAGCCTTCCCAGCACCATGGCAGTTTCCTGTAAATTCCGCTGTCGGAGCGAGCCGGCAATTCCGAACAGGACTTCCGCCGCGCCGTCACTGACCGAATATGTTTTCAAACTCCCCCGCTTGCCGGATTTCAGGCGTTTTAACGCCTCGCCCAGGAATTGCGAGCCCGGCTGGGCCTTAAGATAATCGTCATAGAGCGCCTGCGCTTTTTCCGGCTTGCCGGTGCGTTCGTACAGCGCGCCCAAAAGCTGGACCACCCGGAGCGATCGATTCTTTTGGTTAACGGACAAGTAAAGTTTTTCGGCGTCGGCATTACGTCCCAGCAATTCATTGATCAATGCGGCATGCAGGGTGTGCAGGATTATGGTGGCCTTATCCTTGGCTTTTCCCTTCTTCTCCTTTTTTCCACCGGGGGCTTTTCCTGGGGCAGTGGTCACCAGCAGCTTGAGGGCTTGACGGCTTTTCTTCAACCCGATCAGGCTCCAGGCACGCAGGACCGGGGATGCGAAACCGCTTAGGCCATTGGTGGGCATATCCTTGAGCCGCGTTTCGGCAGCGGTGTAACGGCCTTTTTTGATGTCAACCAAAGCCAGGGTTAAACCCGCGACCGGCGCCTTGATCTTGGCGTCGATCAGCCGCCGGGCAAGGACGGCGGCTTCATTGATCCGTCCTTCGGCGGCCATCAGGACAAAGGTCCGGCGCAACAGGTCCGGCACTTCAGGCGATTGTTTCAATGCGGCGCCGAGATAATTCGCTGCCGCCGACAGGTCCCGCCGCGCCTGCGCATGCCGCCCGGCCAGGTAATTGCCGGTCAGCGACTTGCCTGGTTTCTTGTAGTGTTTTTCGGCGAGCACCGGGACCGGGGCGAAGATGGCGGCGACGCAGATCAGCCCAGCCGAACCCCCAAGAATCGTTTTTCGAAAGTTCGATATCATTTTCATGGTGGGTATTTTAACCGACGCGGTCCTTCGAGTCACAACTACATATTTGGATAATTTGGGCCGCCGCCACCTTCAGGCACCACCCAATTGATGTTCTGGGTCGGGTCTTTGATATCGCAGGTTTTGCAATGGACGCAGTTCTGGGCGTTGATTTGCAGGCGTGATGGCCCATCGTCGCCGCCTTCGCTAACAAATTCATACACGCCGGCAGGGCAGTACCGTGCCTCGGGGCCGTCATAGAGCGCCAGATTGACATCCACCGGGACGTCGGGGTCCTTGAGAGTCAAATGGTCCGGTTGATCCTCGGCGTGGTTGGTGTTGGAAACGAACACCGAAGACAATTTGTCGAAAGTGATTTCTCCATCCGGCTTGGGGTAGTCGATGGGCTGGTGATCGGCGGCCTTTTGCAACGCCTCATGGTCGGGGTGATGACCGAAGGTCCAGGAAACCAGGAAACCCAGGCCCAAGGTGTTGAGCCACATATCAAGACCCGCATAGAACGTCCCCAAGGCGATGCCGAATTTTGACAGCGCCGGGCGGACGTTACGGGCCCGGTAGAGTTCCTTGTGCACCCAGGACGCCTTGAAGGATTCCGGGTAGGCGGAAAGTTCGTCGCCGCCCTCTGTTCCGTCCTTGATCGCCTGGAACGCGGCTTCGGCAGCCAACATGCCCGTCTTCATGGCATTGTGAGAGCCTTTGATCCGGGGCACGTTGACGAAGCCGGCGGAACACCCGATCAGGGCGCCGCCCGGAAACACCAGTTTCGGAATCGCCTGCAGGCCGCCTTCGTTGATGGCACGCGCCCCGTAGGCAACCCGGCGGCCGCCTTCCAACAGCGGCCGGACGGCAGGATGAGTCTTGAACCGCTGCATTTCATCGAACGGCGACAGGAAAGGGTTGGTGTAGTCCAGGGCGACGATAAAACCGATGGCGACCTGATTGTTTTCCTGGTGATAGATGAAGCCGCCGCCGACGGTATCGGACAATGGCCAACCCTGGGTGTGGATGACGGTGCCGGGGCGATGCTTTTCAGGATCGACGTCCCACAGTTCCTTGATGCCGATGCCGTAGGTTTGCGGCTCCACGCCGTCATCTAAACCGAACCGGGTGATGATTTCTTTGCTCAATGATCCTCGCACGCCTTCGGCGAAGAAGGTGTATTTGGCGTGCAGTTCGACGCCGGGCTGGTGATTGGGGCCGGGGACGCCGTCAGCACCGATCCCCATATCCCCGGTGGCAATGCCTTTCACCTCGCCATCGGCGTCAAAGAGAACCTCGGCGGCGGCGAATCCAGGGAAAATCTCGACCTCCATCTGTTCGGCCTGATCCCCCAGCCAGCGGGTGAGGTTGCCCAAGCTCAGCGTGTAACAACCAGTGTTGCCCATCATCGGCGGCATCACGATGTGCGGTATCGACCACTTGCCGGTTTGGCTCAGAATCCAATGGTGGTTTTCGGTGACAGGCGTGGCTATGGGTGCGCCCCGGTCCTGCCAATCGGGGAACAGCTCATTGATGGCAATTGGGTCTATGACCGCACCGGACAGGATGTGGGCACCGATTTCCGAGCCCTTTTCAACGACACAAACGGTGACGTCGTGGTCGAATTCGGCGGCCAACTGCTTAAGCCTGATGGCGGCGCTGAGGCCCGCCGGCCCGCCGCCGACGATGACCACGTCGAAGTCCATGGAATCCCGTTCCTCGGCAGGTTGGGGCTGGGCTTCCGCCTCGGGGTCCAGGGTATCGGTATCAGGGGTCATTGGATTCCTCATCTTTGGTCGCCCGCCCGTCTTTCTTAGCACATTGATTTCCGGTTTGGGATGTTCCGGTTATTTGCACCGTGTTATGGTCGGCCATGGCTCCTAATATTTCCATGACTTCTCAAGAATTGCTTCGCTGGCACCTCGATGCCGGTGTCGATGAAACCATTGCCGCCAAACCGGTGAACCGGTTCGAATCGCTTGCGGCGGAGCCCGCCCCTCAACCGGTGTCGCAACAACCGGGCTTTGCCGAAGCGCCGTCCCCTTCAATTTCACCTTCCCCCTCCCCTGCACCCGCCACCGTATCTGAAAACGGTAATGAAGACGTCACCGCCGCCGTTCATCTGGCCCAGGCCGCCGAAACGGTCAGCGACCTTCGCCAGGCCCTGGAAAGCTTCGACGGCTGCGTGCTCAAGAAAACCGCCACAAATCTGGTCTTTACCGATGGCAATGCGGA
Organism: Alphaproteobacteria bacterium MarineAlpha3_Bin2; assembly: GCA_002938315.1. GTDB lineage: Bacteria > Pseudomonadota > Alphaproteobacteria > Rhodospirillales > Casp-alpha2 > Casp-alpha2. The sequence continues at coordinate 7,844 of PTLL01000010.1, forward strand.
GGCCCGAATTCTTTTCATTGGCGAGGGACCCGGGGCGGAAGAAGACCGCCAGGGCACCCCCTTCGTCGGCCCCAGCGGCAAGCTTTTGGATAAAATGATGGCGTCCATCGGGTTGGACCGGACCCAGGCCCTGATTTCCAACACCGTGTTTTGGCGACCGCCCGGCAATCGTACGCCGACGGCGCATGAAATCGCGGTATGCATGCCTTTCGTGGAACGCCTGATCGAACTGGTGGACCCTAAAATTCTCGTTGCCCTCGGCGGCCCGGCGGCGAAATCGCTGTTGGCCCAGACCGCCGGCGTCGGCAAGCTCAGGGGAAAATGGTTCCCCTATTCGACGCCCGGCCTGGCACGGCCGATCGAGGCGACGGCGCTCTACCATCCGGCCTACTTACTGCGCTCCCCAGGCCAGAAACGGGCAACCTGGTCCGATTGGCTGGGCATCAAGCGCAAGCTGGAAGAGGATTAAACGCTCTCTTGGAGGGGCCTGAAACCCTGTATTTGGTTTTTCCCCAATGTTTCCACAATTATTTAATAAATTTCCGGTAGTTAGCGGGTTGCTCGCGGAATCGGGATGATTTATACAGGATGCAGCTTTGAGGGGGCTGGAGTTCTCATAAAACGATCATGAATAAGGCTTTGTCTTTATTGATGCCGCCCCTGGCGGCGGTGGTTCTGGGATTCGGTTTAGGTTCCGGGTTTTCAGTTCATGCCGCCGACAGCCAGAACTCAACCAAATCTGCGCTTCTCGACACCGCCGGATTCGCCGCCACCGTCAACGAAGACGCCGAGTTGGCGTTTCCTGAAATTCTCCGCCACGAAGATGTCGATCTTTATCGACAAATTTTTGATGTTCAGGAAGACGGGCAGTGGAAACAAGCCGACCGCTTGATCAAACAACTCAAGGACCGGGAGCTGATGGGCCATGTCATGGCCCAACGCTACCTGCATCCGACCAAGTACCGTTCCAAATATAAGGAATTGAAGGCGTGGATGGCGAAATATGCCGACCATCCCGATGCGCCACGGTTGTACAAGCTGGCGCGTCACCGCCAGCCCAAGAACTGGCGCGCCCCAAAGCCTCCGGTGCGCGTTCCGGTCAAGGCGGTTGGAGAAACCGAAAGCCGTATTCAGGTGCCGGGGAAGAAACGCACTCGAGCCCAGCGGCGCCGGGTCCGCGACCTTAAACGAATCATTCGAAGCTGGCTGCGGCGCGGCTTTACCCTGGCGGTCAAGAAACTGATTAACACGAAAGAGGTCAAACGGCTGTTTTCCACCGCCGAATATGATCAAGCCAAGGCGCGGCTGGGCCAAGGATATTTCCTGGCCGGGCGCGACCAATGGGCCTTGATGTGGGCCGGTCAAGCGGCGGCACGGTCCGGCCGTTTCCTGCCCGAAGCTTATTGGACGGCGGGTCTGGCGGCCTGGCGGTTGAAGAAATTTAATGTCGCCACCGGCCATTTCTCGGCTATTGCCGGCAATGACAAGGTGTCTTCGTGGCTGGTGTCGGCGGCTGCTTTCTGGGCGGCGCGATCCTATTTGGTCAACCGCCAACCCGAAAAGGTCAATTCGTTCCTCACAATAGCGGCAGATCACCCACGCACCTTCTATGGGTTGTTAGCTGCCCGTATGTTGGGCCGGGAGATGAATTTCCGCTGGGCGGTGCCGCCGCTGGCCGAAGGCACAATCAAAACCCTTTCGACGAAACCGCGGGGCCGGCGTGCCATGGCGTTGTTACAGGTTGGTGAAAACCGCCGCGCCGAACGCGAACTCAGAAAGCTCAGCGGTTTTGCCGACGAGCAGATGACCAAAGGAATCCTGGCGCTGGCCAGTCGTGGCAATATGCCCTCTCTGGCGGTGCGTCTAGACAATCGGTTGTTTCCCAACGGCGGCGGATATGACGGCGCCGCTTACCCGGTGCCGGCCTGGCTGCCCAACGGCGGCTTTAAAATCGACCGGGCGCTGATTTATGCCCTGGTCCGCCAGGAATCGCGGTTCAATCCCAAGGCTAAAAGCTGGGCCGGCGCTCGTGGCCTGATGCAGTTGATGCCCCGAACCGCCAGCTTCGTCGCCCGCGACCGCCGTTTTTACCGACACAGCAACAAGCGCCGCACCCTGTTCAAGCCCGAAGTCAATTTGGCCTTGGGCCAAAAATATATCGAAATCCTGTTGGCCGATAAAAAGATCAAGGGCAATCTGTTCCTGATGGCGGCGGCTTGGAACGGCGGCCCCGGGAACCTCAATAAATGGCGTCGCAAAACCAAATACATGAACGACCCGCTGTTTTTCATCGAAAGCATTCCGTCGCGCGAAACCCGCATTTTTATTGAAAAGGTGGTAAGCAACCTTTGGGCCTATCGCAACCGCCTGGGCCAACCGACGCCGTCCCTGGATACCATTGCTGCCGGTCGGTGGCCGGTGTATACCGCCTTGGGTCAGGAACCTTCGGAGATGGCGGAAGGCCATGGGGCAAGCAACTAAAGACACATTTGTCGCCGTTAATATCGCCGTGTTGACGGTATCCGATTCACGCAACCTTGAAGACGACCGTTCCGGCGGCATCCTAGTCGAACGGCTTGAAGGCGCCGGGCACGTGCTTGGCGCCCGCGCCATCGTCCAGGACGATATCCCGTTGATCGCGGGCCAGTTGAGGCAATGGGTAAAAGACCCTGGCATCGACATCATCATCACCACCGGCGGCACCGGATTGACCGGCCGCGACGTTACGCCGGAGGCGCTGGCCGAAGTCGTGGAAAAGGAAATCCCTGGCTTCGGTGAAATATTCCGTATGCTGAGTTACGAGAAGATCAAGACCTCGACCATTCAATCCCGGGCCTGTGCCGGGGTCGCGGATGGCACCTATATTTTCTGTCTTCCCGGTTCTCCCGGCGCGTGTAAGGACGCCTGGGATGATATCTTGGTGCATCAGCTCGATATCAGCTTTAAGCCCTGCAATTTCGTTGAGATAATTCCCCGCTTGAAGGAAAAATAAGACGCTCAGGTCTTTTTCCTCCATCGCCCATAGGCCTCGGCGTCGTCGATATCGTCCAGGGTTTCCAGCAACGCATGGCTTTGGCCGCCCTTGAGGTTGGCGATGGTGTCGGCCAGTGCGTTTCCGTTCGACCACCGCACATTTTTGAAAATATCGGTGAAAGCCGGCCGCCGCTTCAAGCCGACCAGCCAATAGCCGCCATCCCGGGCCGGGCCGAAGGCGGCGTCATGGCGGCCGAGCGCCTGGAAAGCGCTGGCTATGTGGTGGGGACGGATGGCGGGGATGTCGGTGCCGATGATGACCACCGGCCCCGGCGCAAGGCATTCCGTGACATCCGCCATGCGCTTGCCGAGATCGCCGGGGCCTTGCGTAATCAGCCCATGGGTTGCGGGCCACTGACGGCGTTGGAAGATGGATTTGTCCGGCGTCACCGCCAGCCAGCACCGCCAGCGACGGTCACAGGCCAGCGGGCGGACGACGGCCTCAAGGGTATATCGGGCGAAGGCCCAGGCGGTGACCGGCCCGATACTGGCGGCCAAGCGGGTCTTGACCGTCCCCAAGCGCGGCGCTTTCGCGAAGACGACAAGATGCTTCGTGAGGCTCATTCGTAAAGCCCGGCGATCATGCGCGGCGGGAAGCCACATAAATATAATCCCAGGCAGAGAAGGTTGCGGGCCGGGCGCAATAGGTAACCACCCTGCCGGTAGCGCTCGGCGGAGGTAACGGCGGCGGCGGCGAGAGGGTCGAGCCGCTTTGCACCGATCCGCCGCGCCATATCCACATCCTCCATCAGCGCCAATGGCGCGAAGCCGCCGAGGAAGTCATAAAACTCGCGGCTGATTAACAACCCCTGGTCACCGTAGGGTAGGGAAAGCACCCGGCATCGCCAATGAACCATGGCCTCAATTCGCCGTGCCGCCGCGCCGGTGTCGTTGAGGGCAAAACGGAAATAGCCGGCGCGGTAACGGTTGCCGGCATCGGCCATGAAATTCTGGACGATGTGGTCCCAGCCCGGTTGCGGGCGGGTATCGGCGTGCAGAAACAACAGCCAATCGCCGATGGAGACGGCGGCGCCGGCGGTTAGTTGCGGGCCGCGGCCGCCGGGGACGGCGATAAAGGCAGTGCCGGTCTTGGCGGTAATGGCCGGCGTGGCATCGGTGGAACCGCCGTCAGCGACGATGATCTCGGAGGGTAATTTGGCCCGGGCGACGGCGTTGATTGTCGCTTCCAATTCATTCTCGGCGTTCAGGGTCGGAATAACGATGCTGAGCAAGGCGCTGGGTTCTCCTGGTCGGTCAGTACTGCCAGAATATACCACACCCCTAGGGGTGGAGACTCCTACGCGACGTATTTTCGTCGCCAAGCGCGAAGAAGTGTTGGGCCGGTTTAATTGTGTAAAATCGGGAAGAGGGGTATCCGTACCCTAATGGGGCGCGGGTTGGCTTTGTTCAGCCAAATCGTCCGTTTCCTTGGCCTCTTCGGCGTTCCGCTTCAAGTAGGCTTTCAAGGGAAGATCACTTTCAATCACATGCTTGGTCAGCCAATCCTGCAAAAACTTTCCGATTTCAACGGCGACATCGGTGACATTGTCTTCGTTAACTTTCGACGCTTTAAGCTTCAACCCGTTAAACGTTTCGATCAGGGCCTTATGTTCTTCCTTATGCTCCGCACAGAACGGAAACTTGGTCTCTTTTTGCAGCTCTTCTTCGCGTTTGAAGTGCGTTTCCGTATATTCCGTAAAAGACGTCAGAACGGGTACTAATTGTTGGGGTTTGATAAAAGTGATGATGCCTGCGTTGAATTCGTTGATCAGTTTTAACAAATGATTGTGATCTTCGTCGATTTCGCCATCATCGATGACAAATTGATCCCGCCAATTAATTTTTCTGATGTTTTTTGCCGCAGCCCATCTTTTCCTGGTGTTTCTGGTCAGGCGTTGACGTTCTTCCTCTTCCTTTTTCTGTGAATTCCTGATGGCGAGGCCGGCGCCGATGACCCCAAAGGCGACTACACCGAAAATAACCAAAAAAAGATAATCATCCATGGTGACTGTATCCTCAGTCCCGAAAAGCAAACGTAAATTGTTTTTATTTAAAACTCCAAAAATGTACTCAATTCATCGAATGATTGAATCCTATTGTATGTCGCCGGGCTTTTTCATGGGGTCAAATTTCTCTTGCTGCCGAGGTGAATTTTTTTCTGATCGGGGGGACTGGGCGTGGGTTTTATAAATAAAATCTCCACCTTTTCAATATTATGTTCTTGAAATGTTCTTAAAAATTAGTATAAACAATCATGGATGAAACGCAGTCCCCATTGCCGGTAAAGGGTCGGGGTGCGGTGTCTAATCACACCGGCCGTTTTGAGCCCCATGAACGCCAAGCCGCCGATGACGGTTGGGATTTGGATGATCCCGATGTCGCCCCGCTGCGCACGCAGGTGACTTTTGAAACGCCGCGCACCATCATTGCCAGGAACACGTCACCGGACATTCCGTTTGATCGTTCCATCAATCCCTATAAAGGCTGCGAGCACGGGTGTGTGTATTGTTTCGCGCGGCCCAGCCATGCCTATATGGGGTTGTCGCCGGGGCTGGATTTCGAAAGCCGACTGTTTGCCAAGCCAAATGCGGCTGCATTGTTGGAACGGGAACTCTCCAAACCGTCCTATAGGCCCCGGACCATGCATCTCGGGTCCAACACCGATCCCTATCAGCCGATCGAAAAAACGCACCGCATCACCCGCGGTATCCTCGACGTCCTATCGGCGTTCAACCATCCGGTTTCCATCACTACGAAATCGGCGATGGTATGCCGCGACATTGATGTGTTGGCGCCAATGGCGGCAAAGGGGTTGGTCAACGTCGCCCTTTCGCTGACCAGCCTGGACAACAAATTAGCCCGCGCCATGGAACCGCGTGCGCCGACGCCGCAAAAACGCCTGGATGCCATGGCGACCTTAACGTCGGCCGGCATTCCAGTGGCGGTGATGGCGGCGCCGATGATCCCGGTGCTCAACGACGCCGAATTAGAACGGATCTTGGAACGCGCCGCCGAGCATGGGGCGCTCGCCGCCGGCTACATTCTGCTGCGCCTGCCGTTGGAAATTAAAGACCTGTTCACCGAATGGCTGGACGCGCACGTGCCGGACATGGCCGCCCACGTGTTGAGCCAGGTCAGCGATACCCGTGACGGTGCGATGTATGTTTCCGATTTTCATGCCCGCATGACCGGCAGCGGAGAAAGGGCGGAACTTCTTGCCAAGCGTTTTGAGTTGGCCTGCAAGCGGTTTTGCCTGAAGCCGGCGCGCGGCGACGGCTATCAGATGGATGCATCGTTGTTCAAGACGCCGCCAAATCTTCTGCATCCGAAGCCGGGTAATCAATTGCGGTTGCTGTAAAGAAAAATTCCGCCAAAGCGGGGTCCGAACATCTCCTCCGGGCAAAAAGCCGTCTTGCCCCATTTTTTATATCTGCATTTAACCTGTCGGTCCCAGATTCTGCCTACACATCCTTTAGGCGCCGGCACCGTCTTCTTCAAGACGCGCGTCGCGCCGTTTCCATTTATGTTCGTCGCCGCAAGAAGAACAAAGGATTATTCTTTCGCCGATTTTGATGTTCTCAAATGTAGGCCAATCAAAGGTCATTCCCGTATAAACGGACTCACCCGTTTCCGGGCAGTTAATCATTACACGTGCCATATTCCCCTCTTTCTTGCATCTGGGGAGACCTCAACCCACCTCAATATACCACATCATAATATGTTTCCCCAAATCCCCAGCCAAAGCCGTTTTCTAACAAGGTCTTGGATCGAGTTCCGGAAATTTCATTAACATGGTATTTTGCTTTTGAGCGAATTATTCGCCCAAATATCCAGTTAGGGATGCGAAAAATGCCGGATTTTAGCTATGAGGACGCCGCCCTTGCCTCTGGCCATGATCTGATTTGCGGCATCGATGAGGCCGGGCGCGGCCCGTGGGCGGGGCCGGTCGCCGCCGCTGCGGTGATCCTGGACCGCGCAGCACTACCGCCGGGTTTGGTGGAGGGTCTGGATGATTCCAAAAAACTCAAACCGGCAAGGCGGCGTGAATTGTTTGATCATTTGCAGGGCGTTGCCGTGATTGGTGTCGGCTTGGCCGATGTCGCCGAGATTGATGAACTGAACATCCTTGCGGCGACAATGCTGGCGATGACCCGTGCTGTCGAGGGTCTAGGCGTACCCCCGGACGTGGCGTTGATCGACGGCAATCGCGGTCCCAATCTTGATTGCCCGGTGCAGTGCGTGGTCAAAGGCGACGGTAAAAGTTTGTCCATCGCCGCCGCCTCCATTGTCGCCAAGGTGACCCGAGACAGGATCATGGCGGACTTGGCCGTCAGCTTTCCCGGCTATGGCTGGGAACGCAACGCCGGCTATGGTACCAAGGAACACCAGGGCGCCCTGGCAACGCGGGGGGTGACGCCCGAACACCGAACAAGCTATGCCCCAATTCGAAAGATTCTCGGCCTATGAAGGAGGCTAAATATAGTGGTGTTAGGGGTCGCGACTCCTATATATAGAATCGGTGAGTCCCCCTAAGTCATTGAATCCATTTAATTGTTGACGCGGAGTCCCGGCTTGCCCATTGTCGCCATTATGGGCAGGGATACAAAAGTCGAAGCCAGAAAATCAAACGGCGCGGACAAAACTGGGAAAATTCTCCAGGGAGAGTGCCTCGACGTCATGGCGTCGCTACCGGCCGCGTCGGTAGACATGGTGTTCGCCGACCCGCCCTATAATCTGCAATTGTCCGGCGAGTTATTGCGCCCCAATAACCACAGCCGCGTCGACGGCGTCGATCATGACTGGGATCAATTTGAAACCTTCAAGGCATACGATGCATTTACCGCCGACTGGCTGAAGGCGGCGCGCAGAGTATTGAAACCCGATGGCTCGCTGTGGGTAATTGGGTCCTACCACAACATCTTCCGGGTCGGCGCCACCTTGCAGGATTTGGGCTTCTGGATCCTCAACGACGTGATCTGGCGCAAGACCAATCCGATGCCCAATTTCCGCGGCCGGCGCTTCACCAACGCCCATGAAACCCTAATCTGGTGCGCGCGGGACAAGGTGTCACGCTATCGCTTCAATTACGAGGCCATGAAAAGCCTCAACGAAGACCTGCAGATGCGTTCAGACTGGTTGCTACCGCTGTGCACCGGGCCGGAACGGCTGAAAAAAAACGGTAAGAAGGCGCACCCGACGCAAAAGCCGGAATCGCTACTGCATCGGGTGATCCTGGCCAGCACGGAAGTCGGGGACGTGGTTTTGGATCCGTTTTTCGGTTCCGGTACTACCGGCGCCGTTGCCAAGAAGCTGGGGAGGGGGTTTATCGGCATCGAACAGGACGCGGAATACGTCAAGATCGCCGAACAACGATTGGCCAAGGTCTGCCAAGTTGCCGAGGACGACTTACTGTCGACGCCGGCGAAACGCGCACAACCCCGCATCCCCTTCGGTTGGCTGGTCGAACGCGGCATTTTACAACCTGGCGCCACCCTCACCGATCACCGCCGCCGTCACAAAGCCCTGGTTCGCGCCGACGGCACCCTGATCAGTGCCGATTTCAAGGGCTCTATCCACCAGGTCGGCGCCTTCGTGCAAAAAGCGCCGGCCTGTAACGGCTGGCAGTTCTGGCACGCCGAAGTAAAGGGCAAGCTGGTGGTGATAGACGTCTACCGCCAGAAACTACGCGCGGAACTGCATTAGAGGATTGTTACGCGGTCCTTATAAAAGGAAATGTAGCCCTTGATTTCCGAGACCGCCTCAATGGGGTCTTCGTAGCTCCAGACGGCGTTCTCAACGGTTTCGCCGCCGGCCTCAATATTCCAGTACGACGCCGTTCCCTTGAACGGGCAAACGGTATGGTGATCCGTTCGGTGCAGAAAATCCATGCGCACATCGGCGCGGGGAAAGTAATGAACGTCGGCGTGGTGCGTTTCACGGAGGACTAGGGACTTGGTGCTGTCGGCAATGGTCTCGCCGTTGAACACGACGCGCATGCGCTTAGGCTCGGCTGCAAAGGTGATTTTGTAATCCGGGGTATCCGACAATGTACTCAATCCGGAATTTCCGCCACTACCGCGTCGGCACTGGCTCGTCGCCGGCATAATCGTAAAAGCCCTTGCCAGATTTACGGCCAAGCCAGCCGGCTTCGACATATTTTACCAACAACGGACACGGCCGGTATTTGGTGTCGGCGAGGCCGTCATGGAGCACATGCATGACCGCCAGACAGGTATCCAATCCGATAAAATCAGCCAATTCCAGCGGCCCCATGGGGTGGCGGGTGCCGAGCTTCATGGCGGTGTCGATGGCCAGCACCGAGCCGACGCCTTCATAAAGCGTATAGATGGCCTCGTTGATCATCGGCAGCAGGATGCGGTTGACGATGAAGGCGGGGAAGTCTTCGGCATTGACCGGCGATTTACCCAGCTTTGTCGCCAATTCGCGGACGGTCTTGTAGGTGTCCTCGTCGGTGGCGATGCCGCGGATCATTTCCACCAAATCCATGCGCGGCACCGGGTTCATGAAATGCATGCCGACGAATTTGCCGGGGCGGTCGGTTTGTGCGCCCAGCCGCGTGATCGAAATCGATGACGTGTTGGTGGCGATGATGGTGTCCGGTCCGATGTCTTCGCACAGGTCCTTGAATATTTGCTTTTTGACCTGCTCGTCCTCGATGGCGGCCTCAATGACCAGCTGACAGTCCTTGAATCCCTTGTAATCCTTGCTCGTGGAGATCTTTTTCAAGGCGCCTTTAATGTCGGCGTCGGAGAGCTTGTCGTGCTTGACCAGGCGGTTCATGTCCTTTTCGATACCGGCGAGGGCGCTTTTGAGAACGTCCGCGTTGGTATCGGTCAAGACTACGTCGAAACCGGCAACGGCGCATACGTGGGCGATGCCCTTGCCCATTTGGCCAACGCCGATGATGCCGATTTTTTTGATGTCTAAAGCCATTTTTCTTTCCTCTAGGCGTAATGGGAGACCGTTTTCCCCCTAATTGTCCAGTTCCGATGACAAAATCGGCAACACATCGAACAGATCTGCGACCAGGCCGTAATCGGCGACCTGGAAAATCGGCGCGTCCTCGTCCTTGTTGATGGCGACGATGACCTTGGAATCCTTCATCCCCGCCAGGTGTTGAATGGCGCCGGAAATGCCGACGGCGATGTAAAGATCGGGGGCGACGACCTTGCCGGTCTGGCCGACCTGATAATCGTTGGGCACGAACCCGGCATCGACGGCGGCGCGGCTGGCGCCGACGGCGGCGCCGAGCTTATCGGCGATGGCTTCCAGCAGATGAAAATTGTCGCCCGATTGCATGCCCCGGCCGCCGGAAATGACAATCTTGGCGCTGGTCAATTCAGGCCGTTCGGATTTGGTCAGCTCATGGCTGATGAAGGCCGCGAGGCCGGTATCGCTGGCGCCGGTGATATCCTCGATGCCGCCGCTGCCGCCGGTTTCCGGCGTCGGCTCGAAGGCAGTAGTACGCACGGTGATGATTTTAACGCCATCCTTGCTTTTGACCGTGGCCATGGCGTTGCCGGCATAGATCGGCCGGACGAAGGTATCGGCGTCAATGACGGCGGTGATTTCGGAAATTTGGGCGACGTCCTGCAACGCCGCCACCCGGGGCATCAGGTTTTTACCGAAGGTCGTCGCCGGCGCTAACACATGGCTGTAATCGCTGCATAAGCCCTGAACCAATGGCGCCAAGTTTTCCGGCAGGCCGTGGCCCAGCGCCGCGTCATCGGCGACCAGGACCTTGGCAACGCCGTCGATGGCCGCTGCGGCATCCGCCGCTGGACGGCAACCGGCCCCCGCGATCAATACCGTGACGTCGCCCAGCGCCACCGCCGCAGTGACGGTGTTCAATGTCGCCGTTTTGAGGGCGGTGTTATCATGTTCGGCAATTACCAGGACGCTCATCAGATCACCTTCGCTTCGGTGCGCAGTTTTTCGACCAATTCGGCGGCATCGGCGAGGATGACGCCACGCTCGCGCCCTTGGGGCTCTTCCACCTTGAGAATTTCAAGCCGGGGGGTGACGTCAACGCCAAGATCGTCGGTGCTGAACACATCAATGGGCTTTTTTTTGGCCTTCATGATATTGGGCAGCGACGCATACCGCGGCTCGTTTAGGCGCAAATCGGTGGTGATCACTGCCGGCATCGATAGGGACAGGGTTTCCAAGCCGCCGTCGATCTCGCGGGTGACGTCAGCCTTGCCATCTGCGAAGGCCAGGTTCGAGGCGAAGGTGCCCTGCGGCCAACCCAACAGCGCCGCCAACATCTGTCCGGTCTGGTTGCAGTCATCGTCGATGGCCTGTTTGCCGAGAATAATCAGGTCGGGGTTTTCCTTGTCGACGACCGCTTTCAATAGTTTGGCCACGGCAAGGGGTTCCAGGTCTGCATCAGTCTCTACAAGGATGCCGCGGTCGGCGCCCATGGCAAGCCCGGTGCGGATGGTTTCCTGGCAGGCTTGCGGGCCCAAGGACACCGCGATTAATTCGCTGGCCGTGCCGGCCTCGCGCATCCGGACCCCTTCTTCGACGGCGATCTCATCGAACGGGTTCATGGACATTTTGACGTTGCCGGTCTCAACCCCGCTGGAGTCACTTTTGACCCTAATTTTAACGTTGAAATCGATGACCCGCTTAACTGCGACAAGTACTTTCATTGATCCGCCATATATGATTAAAAACCGCAGAAGTCCGGGCTATTTAACCCCTTCGCACGTGCACAATAAAACGAAGGAAACCCGAGGTCAAGCGGGGTTCGTATACAATGTAGCCTGGCCCTAACGGTGCGCGCCGGGCACCCACAGGACGTCGTTTTGGCCGCCATCGTTGACGTGCCGGGCGAGAACGAACAGGTGATCGGATAACCGGTTGGCGTATTGTATGGCCATCGGGTTGACGGCCTCGGTTTCCGCCAGCGCACAAATCAGCCGCTCACCGCGTCTTACCACGGTGCGAGCCATGTGCAGCCAGGCGGCGATCTCGTTTCCGCCGGGCAGGATGAAAGACGTCAGCGGCTCCAAATCGGCATTCAATTCATCGATCTCGGCCTCCAGGCGGGCAACCTGATCCTCGCTGATGCGCAACGAGGTGTCATTGCCGCCCTCGTCTTGGGGCCGGCAGAGATCGGCGCCGAGGTCGAACAGGTCGTTTTGGATGCGGCTCAGCATGGCATCGACCTTATCGTCGGCGTTGAGCCGGGCCAGGCCGATGATGGCGTTGGCCTCATCGGCGGTGCCGTAGGCCTGGACGCGGACGTCGTTTTTGCCGACGCGCTGACCGCCGCCTAGCGACGTTTGCCCTTTATCACCGCCGCGGGTGTAAATTTTATCAAGTTTCACCATGGGCCTTGGTTCGTTTCGTTGGGGCTCATTTGGTTTCAAGCGACTGCAAGATAAACCATTAACGCCAAGATGGCGACGGAGATGCCTTGCAGGATGACCCTGGCCCGCATCAGGTGGTTGGCATGGCGGAGATAGAAATCCCCGTGGACGCCAAAGGAAATGACGCCGATCGCCAACACCGCCACCGTGGCGAACATGGCGAACCCAAGAAGATAGGGAAGAACGGAATCCATTTGCCTGATATAGTCCCATATCGGCTAAGGGTCATTGATAAACGTCAATTTAACGGACCAACGTGCACCATGGACGATGATATCTTTCAGGGCCTCGGCGCCATCAGCACCGCCACCATTACCATGCAGCTGTTGAAACGCGGCATCCGCAATGTCTCCATGGCCGGCATCAGGCCCCTGAACGACCCCGTGCAACGGATTTTGGGTCCCGCCTATACGCTCCGCTACGTGCCGTTGCGTGAAGACCTGTCGACGCCGGAGGTCCTGGGCGGCGCCGATTACCCGCCGCGTTTGGCCATCGAACAGGCGCCGGAAGGTAGCGTGCTGGTCATTGACGGCCGTGGCCGCGACGATATTGCCGTGTTGGGTGACCAGTTGACTGAACGGCTGAAAATAAGAGGCGTCGCCGGCGTCGTGTCGGACGGCGGCATCCGTGATTGTGCGCAATCCGTCGCCGTTGGCCTGGCGCTGTATGCCGCCGGCCCGGCGGCACCGGCCAGCGTTGCCGGCCACGCCGCGGCTGACCTCGAGACCCCGATTGCGTGTGGCGGCGTCGCCGTGATTCCCAGAGACATCATTGCCGGCGATGGCGACGGCGTCGTCGTCATCCCACAGGCGCTCGCCGCCGAGGTCGCCAGGGACGGGCTTGAGCAGGAACGCTATGAGCGTTTCGCCAAGCTAAAGATCCAGGAAGGACGCCCGGCGCGCGGCCTCTATCCGCCCAACGAAGACACCAAGGCCGAATACGCGAAATGGGTGGAAGATGGTGAGCCGGAAGGGTGAGGTGGATTTTTTTACCCCCAATATCCTTGGGTAGTGTAAAGAAGACCGATCATTGGAGAATGTTTTGATGCCCTTAAGCGATAAAGAACTGAAACAATTTGATGAGGAAGGATATGTATTCTTCCCAGGCAAATTTTCTCCAGAAGAAGCGGCATTGCTGAAACAGGAAGCAGAGACCGTCTATGCCATGGATCGCAAAGAGGTCTGGCGGGAAAGCTCTGGTGTCGCCCGGACGGCGTTTGCCGCCCACCGCTACAATGAAGGTTTCCGTCGTTTGGGGGCCCACCCACGGCTGATCAAGCCGGTCGAACAGGTTATAGGCGGCCCCGTCTACATGCACCAATACAAAGTGAACGCCAAAGCGGCATTTGACGGCGAAGTCTGGCAGTGGCACCAGGACTATGGCACTTGGAAACGGGACGACGAAATGCCGGAACCGCGGGCCATGAATATTGCCGTCTTTCTGGATGATGTGACCGCGGCCAATGGTCCGCTGCTGTTTATTCCGGGCAGCCACAAGATGGGCGTCATCGACGCCGGCCATGACTTGGAAACGACGTCTTACCCGCTCTGGACTCTAGACCGGGACAAGGTGGCTGAGTTGGCCGAGCGGGGTGGCTGCGTTGCGCCCACGGGTGTCGCCGGCAGTATGGTGATGTTCTCCTCGCTGCTGGTTCATGCGAGCCCCGCCAACATCTCCCCGCTCGACCGTACCATCGCCTATTTGTCGCTTTGTCACGTCGATAACCACATCCGGGCGTATAATCGCGAGGAGTGGATCGCGCACCGGGATTTCACCCCCATCGAAGCCTTGAAAGATGATTGCCTAGCCGAACTCGTCGCCGAACGTCAGCACGCCGCAGAGTAACGACGGCTTATCTAAAGCCGAAATCTCCGCCGCTATTCAGGTCAATCCATCGAGCACGGCAATGGAAAAACTAAAACCGAAACTGGAGGCCGAACTGCCCGCCGGCGCCTTGGTGCTGCCCAACACCTTCGCGGTTCGCGGCTGGGACCCTATTGAGGTCAGGACCGCGCCTGACGTCCACGCAAGCCAGGTCTATCTGTACCGGGTCGGGGATTAAGGTTAGGAAAGCGGCGCGGTCACGTCCTTTAGCCATGCCGCCGTCGCCTTGTCGACCAGCGGTCCGATTTCCTCCGCCACCCTGGCGTGGTAGGCGTCGACCCAGGCGATTTCGTCGCCGGTCATCAAGTCCAAGTCGATCAGCGTCCGGTCGAGAGGCGCCAGGGTCAAGGTTTCGAATTCCAGCATCTTTTCATCCGGTTCGGCGGTTTTGACGGTGACCAGGTTTTCGATGCGGATACCATAGGCCCCGGTCTCGTAATACCCGGGCTCATTAGACACCACCATGCCGGGCTCCAAGGCGACGCGGTTGGGGTGTTTGGAAATTCGCTGCGGCCCCTCGTGGACGCCTAAGTAGTGGCCGACGCCATGACCGGTGCCGTGTTCGTAATCCAACCCGTCGGCCCATAAGGCGCGCCGGGCCAGGATGTCCAGTTGGCTGCCGGCAGTGCCTTCCGGGAAGCGGGCGGTGGCCAGGGCGATGTGGCCTTGCAATACCAAGGTGAAATGACGCCGCATGTTGTCACTGGGCTTGCCGATGGCGACGGTGCGGGTGACGTCGGTGGTACCGTCTAGGTATTGCGCGCCGGAATCGACCAGGTACAGGTTTCCATCGGTCAGCGGACTGTCGGTGTCTTCGCTGACCCGGTAATGAACGATGGCGCCGTGGGCCCCGGCGCCGGAAATGGTCGGGAAGCTTAAGCCCTGGAAATGGTCATTGTCGCGGCGAAGGGATTCCAATTTATCGGCGGCGCTGGCCTCGGTGATTCCGCCATGCGGGGCTTCGGCTTCCAGCCAGGCCAGAAACCGGGTTAACGAGGCGCCGTCGCGGCGATGGGCGGCGCGGATACCGTCCAGTTGCGCCGCCGTTTTCCTGGCTTTCGGCAATTGGCAGGGGTCGTCGCCGGCATTAACGGCGGCGCCTGACGTTTTTAAACGCTGGCCCACCCAGGCGGCGGCGGTTTCCGGGTCGAGGCGGACGGTTTTATGTTCCGTGCCCAATTGGTCGAGCGCATCGCCGAAGGAGTCGGGCTCCCGGCAACGGACGGCAGGGCCTAAGTGACGTTCGATTTCCGGCGACAACTTGCGCCCATCCATGAACAGATCAACGCCGCCATCGGCGTCGATAATAGCAAAAGACAGTACCACCGGCGTGAACGGCACGTCGTTGCCGCGAATGTTGAGAAGCCAGGCGATGGAATCGGTCTGGGTCAATACCGCGGTATCGATTTTTTGAGCTTTCAGGTCATCGGCGACTTGCTTCAGTTTCTCAGCAAACGATTGCCCGGCGAAAGCGTCGTCATGGATCACCACCTTTGAGGTCGGCGCCGCCGGCCGGTCTGTCCACACCGCATCGATGGGGTTGGCGGCGTCAGGCGCCAAGGCGGTCAATTCAGCCCCGGCATTTTTGCACGCCACCTGAAACCGGCTGACTTGGCCCGGCGTCAGCAGCCAGGAGTCGTATCCCAGCTTGGCTCCGGTGGGCAGGTTCTTGGCAATCCAGGAAGTCGGGGTGACGTCGTTCAGGGGACAATGGTGGAACAAGCCCAAAGGCACTTCCGCCTCGGCCTGCAGGGTGTAGCGGCCATCGATAAAAATCGCCGCCGTGTCCCTTAATACGACGGCCAAACCCGCCGACCCGGTAAAGCCGCTGGTCCAGGCCAGCCGTTCGGATGAGGGGGCGACGTATTCGCCCTGATGTTCATCGCTGCGCGGCACGATAAACCCGTCAAGCCCAAGGCGTTCGATCTCACCACGCAGGGCCCGCAGCCGGACCGGTACATCGCTGGCATTGTTTTCTTGGGTCATGGGTAGGCCACCAAGGTTTATCGGTTTCGTACGCCCTGTTTAGCAGGCCGTCCGGCGGCTGTCATCCCGGTGATATAATGGAGACTAAGCTATGCGTTTTGCGCAATGCTGTGGTGCAACAATTGCGCTTTATGGAATCGCCAAATGGCCTATATTACAGGGGAATTAACGTTGACGGCGCCTGGCGAACCCTTAGAAGGGAGACCGGTCGGGATTAGAAGAAGGAGACGAGGATATGCGTAAATCTAATGACAATAATGCGGCCCCTAATTATTTTGTTGCCTCAATGAGGACATATCAGTTGGACCCGGCAAGCGCCGAGGTATTGGCCAATAACGCCCGCCAGATTGAAATGGTTCTTTTTCTCTTCAGCATTATTAAGGGAATAGGCAATGCAATTCAGAAAGTGGGCAATGGGATCGCAACATGGATTCAAGCCAATAATACATCCCGAGAGCTGAACGCCATGCCCGATTATATCCTCGATGACATCGGCATCAGCCGCCATCAGATCGATGCCGTGGCGACCGGCAAGCTGGTGCGCGAATTGAGTAAGCCGGCCCTGGCTGAAGTTCAGCCGGTTAAAGCCGTTGCCGATGAAAATAATGTGGACACCCCCATTGCGGCATAGCCGGAACGAAATAAAACGCCATTTAGGGGTTTAAAAAAGCGGCTTCCTCATTTTTTCGGGGGGGCCGCTTTCTTTTTGCTGTAGCCTCGCGCCGACAAGCAGCCCTCGAACAGTCGGCGTTCATCACGTTGGGCGTCAAAATGCGACATGTCTCGGCTCAGGGTATCGTCTCGGAACCCTGACGTTGAGGAACCACCGGCGCGTTGGCGGAACCGCTTTTCGGCTTCCCGGCGGGCTTTGAATTGGCAAGCCACCTTGTCTTTTACCCAATGATCGTTGGTACCGCCGGGCTTTTCCCAGGTGACGGGGGCGGTGGCACATGACGCCGCCAGCAGGGTGAAAAGCAGGACCAGGGGGGCCAAGGGCGGGCGGTTGTTCATGAGGGTTTCAGGCAGCGCCGTAAAAACGCCACCACATTCTTGGAATCCCATTCACTGATACCCTGGACGCGGCCGATTTCCAGGCCTTGCGCGTTGATCAACAACGTCATCGGCAGGCCCCGGACTTTTGAGTCCCGTAACACCTTGCCGCCTTCGTCAATATCAACCGAAAGATTTTTGATCTCGTTGACGCGGTAGAATTTCTTGACCAGTGGCACCCCCTTGCGGTCTTCGGAGATGGTGACGACGTCAATGCCGTCGGGTTTCAGCAGAGCTTTGAGCCGGTCCAGTTGTGGCATTTCGCGCACACATGGCGCGCACCACGTTGCCCAAAAATTGAATACGACGCCTCGCCCCAGGTGCTGTTCAAGGCGCTGCTGGTCCCCGTTGGCGTCGATAAAAGGCAGCCCGGAAACCGGGGCGGGAGGGTTTTGGGCGGTATACCCGCTGAACACATGATCGGCCCCGGCGCATTTTCCGGGTTCCGTATCGGCTAGTGGACGTGATAAGGAGACATTCACCGCCATCAACAACCCAAGCACGGTCGGGGCGGCAAGCTGAATTAACGCGGAAGGGCAAATTCTCAGGCTTTTCAAGGTTTGGAGTCTTTCTGGTATATCGATTAGGTTTTATACGATGGCTGACAATTCAAAAAAGTCCGGTACACATTCCGGGGCCAGTAAAATTTGGGGCGGCCGGTTCGCCGGCGGCCCCGCTGATATCATGCAAAAAATCAATGCCTCCATTGGTTTCGACTGGCGCCTGTATGCCCAGGATATCGCCGCTTCGAAAGCCCATGCGGCGATGCTGGCCAAGACCGGCATCATATCCGATGACGATGGCAAAGCCATCGCAAAGGGTCTGGGTGCCATTGCCGATGAAATCGAAAACGGCGAATTCGATTTCAAACAAGAATTGGAGGACATTCACATGAATATCGAATCACGCCTCGGTGAACTGATCGGCGACGCCGCCGGACGCCTGCACACGGCCCGGTCGCGCAACGACCAGGTCGCCACCGATTTCAGGCTTTGGGTGCGTGAGGCTCTGGTCGACCTGGATGCCGCCCTCAAGGGGCTGCAGGCGGCGTTGATCGATCGCGCCCAGGAACACGCCGGAACCGCCATGCCAGGCTTTACCCATTTACAATCGGCGCAGCCGGTGACGCTCGGCCATCATCTGCTGGCCTATGTGGAAATGCTGGGTCGTGACCGGGGCCGTGCCGCAGATTGTTTGATACGGCTGAACGAGTCTCCATTGGGCGCCGCGGCGCTAGCGGGCACGTCGTTTCCCATTGACCGGGCGATGACGGCATCCGCGCTCGGCTTTAACCGGCCGATGGCGAATTCCCTGGACGCTGTTTCGGACCGGGACTTCGCCTTGGAATTTCTCAGTCTAGCGGCAATCCTGGGCGTGCATCTATCACGACTTGCCGAAGAGATCGTGCTTTGGTGTTCCAGTCCATTCGCTTATGCTCAGATGTCTGATGGGTTTTCCACTGGCAGTTCGATCATGCCGCAGAAACGCAACCCCGACGCCGCCGAATTGGTGCGGGCCAAGGCGGGTGGCTTGATCGGCGCCCTTAGCGCCCTGATGGTTGTGATGAAAGGGTTGCCGTTGGCCTATGGCAAGGACATGCAGGAAGATAAGGTGCCGGTGTTCGAATCCGCCGATACCCTGGCCTTGTGTATCGCCGCGATGACCGGGATGGTGGCCGAGGCCAGTTTCGATGCGGACCGGATGAAGGCGGATGCCGGCAAGGGCTACGCCACCGCTACGGATTTGGCTGATTGGCTGGTGCGGGAGAAGGACCTGCCGTTCCGGGAAGCGCATCACGTCACCGGGGCGTTGGTTAAACTGGCCGAGGAAAAGACCGTCAGCTTGGAACAATTGAGCTTAGAGGATATGCAATCGGTGTCGCCCGAAATCACCGAGTCCGTTTTTGGGGTGTTGAGCGTTGAAGACGCCTTGAAAAGCCGCGACAGCTTCGGCGGCACCGCGCCGGGGCGGGTGCTGGAGGCGGTCGCCGAGGCCCGCAAAAGGTTTTTGGGCTGATGCAATTGATCATGGTTCGCAAAGGGATGATGGCTTTGGTGCTGGGCGCCGGCGTGATGTTGTTGACTGCCTGCGGGATTAAGTCGTCGCCGGAAATTCCAAGCGGCGGCGTTTTTCCGCGCCAGTACCCGGCCCCCGGCCCGCAAACCCAAACGTCGTCGCCAGCGCCTTCGACGGCGCCTGCAGAGAAGACTAAGGACGGAGCACGTTCGCCGCTGGGCTTCCCTTTGGAATATCCCAACCGGCCTTCCTATAACTAAACCGGTTTCTACTATCCGGTCATAAACACAGATTTTCGACATGGATCACTTTCAATACCGGTCGGGCGAAATGTTTGCTGAAGAGGTGCCCATAAGCCGCCTCGCAGACGACGTTGGCACGCCTTTTTATTGTTATTCGACGGCGACATTGAAACGCCACTATCGGGTTTTCGCGGATGCTTTAAATGGCCTCGACGCCAGCATTTGTTACGCGGTCAAGGCGAATTCCAATATCGCCGTGATCGCGGCGCTGGCGCGGCTCGGCGCCGGTGCCGATGTGGTCTCAATCGGCGAGATGAAACGCGCCCTGGTCGCCGGCGTCCCGGCCGCCAATATACTTTTTTCCGGTGTCGGCAAGACGGAAGACGAAATGGCGTCGGCATTGAAAGCCGGCGTGCTTCAGATCAACGTCGAATCGGCGCCGGAATTAGAGACGCTGTCCACCGTGGCGTCGTCACTGGGGATTGATGCCAACGTCGCCATTCGCGTCAATCCGGATGTCGATGCGCTGACCCATGAAAAAATCTCCACCGGTAAAAGTGAAAACAAGTTCGGCGTCGATTGGCCGGAGGTGCCGGGCGTTTACGCACGCGCGGCGGCATTGCCGGGCATTAACGTCACCGGCGTCGCCGTTCATATCGGATCGCAGCTTTTGGACCTGGACCCGTTTCGCCAGGCCTATGGCATGGTCGTGGACCTGGTCCGGACACTGCGTGCCGACGGTCACCGGATTGAACATCTGGACTTAGGCGGCGGCCTCGGCATTCCCTATGACAACGAGCAACCGCCGAGCCCTAAGGAATACGGCACCATGGTTAAGGAGGTCGTCGGCGACCTGGACTGCAAGATTTTTTTCGAACCGGGAAGGCTGATCGCCGGAAATGCGGGGATTCTGGTGACCCGCGTAGTTCGGGTTAAAAAGGGCACGGCGCGAACTTTTATTATTGTCGATGCGGCAATGAATGACCTGGTGCGCCCAACTCTGTATAATGCCCACCATGCTATTGTGCCAGTGAATGAAGCACCGGATGGCGCCAAACTTACGGAGGTTGAGGTGGTCGGTCCGATTTGTGAAACGGGCGATACCTTTGGCAGGCAATTCCTGCCGGAACCCGGTGAAGGCGACCTGTTGGCGATCCGCACCGCGGGCGCCTACGGCGCGGTAATGGCGTCGGCTTATAACACCCGCGCCCTGGTGCCCGAAGTCATGGTCAATGGAGCCGATGCGTCGGTGATCAGGGACAGAATCAGCGTTGATGATATGTTGTCGCGGGAATCTCTTCCCGATTGGCTGTCCGACGATGAAGAGGCTCGTGGCCAGGAGCAAAAGGAAGCTGGCGATTGAGCGGCCCGTCTAAATTCTCGCCCCAAGCTACCCTCGGGGGGTCGTGGCAAAACCGCTACCGTATTTTTCTGTCCCTGACCCATGTCTCTCTGACATGGGAACGCTTATGGCCATGTCTGTGGCCGGTGGTCGGGGTGACGGCGGTTTTTATTTCGCTGGCGCTTTTTGACTGGTTGCCGATGTTGCCGTTCTGGGCACATTCCCTGGCATTGATCGGCTTCGCCATGGCCTTTGGATTCATGGTGCGCGGCGCGATCATCGGGTTCAAGGCGGTCGATGAAAAAACCGCCCAACACCGCCTGGAGCAGGACAGCGGGCTCAAACACCGGCCGCTGACGGCGCTTCACGACCGTCTGGCGGGGGGGCTCAAGGGAGCCGATACCGAGGGGTTGTGGCAGGTTCATCTCCGCCGCATGGCGGAACGGGCACGAAGGCTTAAGGTCTTGCTACCATCTCCGGGTCTGGCCAGACGCGATCCCTATGGGTTGAGGGCGGTGGCGCTGCTGTTGCTGGTAATCGCGGCGGCGGCAGGCGGCGGCGACGCCGTTGGACGGCTGGAGCGCGCTCTGATACCTCAATGGGGCTCGGTCGTGGCCGGCCCCATGGACCTCAATATTTGGATTACGCCACCGGCCTATACCGGCTTGGCGCCGATTTTTTTGGAACGCCCGCCACAGTTGGCGGCGGCATCACCCAACGAGGGTACGGCCGCCAAAACGGAAGCGCCGTCTCTTCAGGTGGTCACGGTTCCCGTCGGCTCTACCTTGTTGGCCCAGGCCGCCGGCGTCCGGCATGCGCCGCAATTGTTGGTCGGCGACAGGACCATTCAATTCGCTGCCATCGCCTCGCCTAACAAAGACCGTAGCGGTACGGGGGAAATCAGTTACCGATTGGAAACGATCCTGGGGGACGCCGATCGCGCCGCCGATAGCCTAGAGGTTCACGTCGGCAAGAATGCCGTTGCGCGTTGGCCGATGCTTGTCGCCGCCGACGAGCCGCCGGAAGTAGAATTTACCCGGGCACCGGCAAAGGCCGGCCGCGCCCAATTGCGGCTTGAATATGAGGCCAAGGACGATTACGGGTTGGCCGGATTGCAGGTGGTGATCCGCCATCCGGAGGGCTTGGCGGTTCCCGGCGGCCAACCGGTAATCCGCGCCGAACTGCCGTTGCCGGGGTTAGGATCAAACCGGACTAAGGGAGCGAGCCTTCAGGATTTCAGCGCCCATCCGTGGGCGGGGATTCCGGTTCTGGTGTCGCTTCAGGCTATAGACGCCAGGGGCCAGGCGGGAGATAGCGATGACGTCACCATCGTCCTGCCGGAGCGGATTTTTAATCATCCCGTCGCCCGCGCCATTGCCGCAGAGCGTAAGAAATTGAACTCACCGACGTTCGTGGTCATGGACAAGGTGGTGGCCGCGCTGGAAAATATTGCCAGCCGTCCTCAGCATTTCTTCGACGATACCGTGGTTTTCCTGGCGTTGAGTGTCGCTGCCAACCGGCTTATTCATGACGGCAGCCCCGCCAGCGTCGGCGGCGTGCAAACGTTATTGTGGGAAACCGCGTTAAGGATCGAGGACGGTGAGTTCTCCATCGCCGAACGCGACCTCAAGGCGCTTCAGGAACGCCTGGCGAATGCACTCAGAAACAACGCCGATAACGCCGAGATCGAGCGTTTATTGGACCAACTGCAACAAGCTCTCGATAAATACTTATCCGCCCTGGCCGAACACCTGCAGAAACAGGGCCTGACCCAGTTACCGCTGGACCCCAACGCCCGGACCATGGACAGTTCCGACCTTCAACGCATGATCGAACAGGCGCGCCGGTTGGCCCGCACTGGGTCCCGGGAAGCGGCGCGGCAAATGTTGTCGCGATTGAGACGGATGTTGGACGGCATCCGCAACGGCCTGCAACGCGGCAAGCCGAGCAAGGAAATGGCCAAGGCGCAACGACTGATGGATGCGCTTCGAAAATTGACCCAGCGTCAACGCCAGGCTCTGGACAAGACATTCGAGCGTAAAAGACTGGCCGAAGGCGCCATGCCAGGCCGCCCACAACCCGGTGGAATAGGCAAAGGCAAGGGAGGCGGACAGGGAGATGAGAACGGCAGCGCCGAACAACAGGCTCTGCGCCGGGCGTTGGGCAAGTTGATGCTGGAGATGGATGAATTTCTCGGCGGTATCCCCAATTCCTTCGGCAAGGCGGAACGGGCCATGAAGGACGCTATCGGGTCATTGCAAAAAGGCCAGTTCGGCAAGGCGGTGCCGTCGCAGACGGAAGCCTTGAACCAGCTCCAGAAAGGCGGTAACAGCATGGCTGAGCAGATGGCCCGGCGACTGGGAGGACGGATCGGCATCGCCGGCCGACGCGGCCAAGGGGGCCAGCAAGGCCGCCGGCCGGGGCCCAGGGACGATCCCTTTGGCCGCTCTCCGGAAGGCAACTTCGGCCAACAAATGGACGATGGCGGCATTAAAATTCCCGACCAGATGGAAAGCCGCCGGGCGCTGGATATCCTGCACGAACTGCGCCGCCGTGCAGGCGAGCGCAATCGCCCGGTGCCGGAACTGGACTATATTGAGCGCCTGTTGAAACGCTTTTAGGCGTTTTTAATTCGCATCCCGCCGCGCTTGCTGCCTGCCCCGATTGGCAAATGCTTGCGCCCCAACAACCTGAACAATAAATCGGCTAACCGGCAATGCGCCGAGGCCATGCGTAGCCGGGCACCGAACCAAGACATTCGGTTCGCCGCCGCGGGCGGTGCCCATAGGGCCTTTCCAGGCCGTGGGCGTGGCGGCGCGGGGCCGCCTGATTTTTTCATCATCGGGTTTAATCCTTCTTCGCCTTGCTGGGGATCAGTTCTTTTGCGACCGATTCCCCGTTACCTGTCCGTGTTTAAGAAGCAAGATTCAGGCCACGCCCATTGGCCAGACCCCAGTCGTGATCCGGGCGCTGAAAACCAGGGTTTTGGCCTCAATATGTGGGGGAGGGATGAGAGCCCAGGCTGAGAAAAAATGCCGAAGGCAGGAGAAACCGGCAGCAATTGCCGGATTGAGCCGACCTACTTCTCAGGTGCGGAAAAGGTCACTTCAAGACTACGGGCCAAGGCCGAAGGTTCGGGAAGCTTGGCACCGAACGCGATGGTGGCGCCGGCTGGCAGGCGGTTTTTCAACGGCGCCGCCACGGCGCTTTGAATTACCTCTTTGTTACCGTCTAACAGGACGACGCGAATCATTGGCACCATGCGTTCTTGGTCTGAGACGTTGGCAATCTCGCCTCGGACCACCATCACATCGACGCCCTTTTCCACTTCGCGAGCGGATTTGATATTGTTGAATTCAAGGCCCTCGCCGAGCTCTTCGCCGCCAAGGCCGACCATGGCGAAGATATCCCCGGCCGGGGGATACAAATCAATGATGTAGGACCGCCCGAAAAACAGGCCGGCGCCCAGCAAGAGGAAGAATACAACCGCGGCGATAGCGATGATCTTTCCTTTGCCGCCCTTTTTGGCGTCATCTCCAAAGGCATCTTCGAAGTCATCACTTGCATCATCACTGGCGGCATCTTCTTCCTCGGCCATCAACGCCGCTTCCGCCCTTGCCGCCGCATCCGCTTCGATATCCGAGGCCGGCTCCGGTACAGGGGCAGGCGCGGGTTCCGGGACAGGTTCGGGGACGGCTTGGGGTTCCGGCGCCGGAACCGGTGGTGGGGCAAAGGGAACCTGTTGAGGGTAGGCCGTTTGGGGATAGGCCACCGGCGGTGGCGCTTGAACGGGGTTTTGATGCCAGGTGTTGCCGCAGTTATGACAAGACACGGCCTTGCCACCACCCAGTGCAGCGGCGTCAATATCGTAGTTCGTTTGACAGTTTTGACAGGTTATAATCATAGTGTCAGCATGCTGTAAGCGGTTGTCGTTTATAGGCATTTGCCGCATTTAACGCAACCCGCGGTGCTCGGGCGTTTTGTCGTTCGTGAGAGGTGAATTCAAAGGTGACCATCGACGAAAACGAAGCCATCGTTAAATTTGAAAACGTCGGCCTCAGGTACGGGCTAGGCCCGGAAGTGTTACAGGACGTAACCTTTTCGCTTGCGCCGGGATCTTTCCATTTTCTTGTCGGTCCCAGCGGCGCCGGTAAATCGTCGCTGTTGAAGCTCATCTATCTGGCCCTGAAACCGTCACGGGGCCTGATATCGTTGTTTGGCCGGGATATCGCGACGACGTCACGGCGCGATCTGCCGCCGATTCGCCGGCGCGTGGGCGTCGTTTTTCAGGAATTCCGGTTGCTCAATCACCTATCTGCTTTCGATAACGTGGCGCTGCCGCTCAGGATCGCCGGCGCGAAGAAAAGCGAAATCCAAAAACACGTGGTCGAATTATTGAGCTGGGTCGGTCTCAAGGATCACTTGGATGCCCGTCCGCCAACGTTGTCGGGTGGGCAACAACAGCGAGTGTCGATTGCCCGCGCCGTCATCGCCCGGCCAAAAATCCTTCTTGCTGATGAACCGACCGGCAATGTCGATGACCCCATGGGCATGCGCCTGATGCATCTGTTTGAGGAACTCAACAAGCTCGGCACC
Organism: Alphaproteobacteria bacterium MarineAlpha3_Bin2; assembly: GCA_002938315.1. GTDB lineage: Bacteria > Pseudomonadota > Alphaproteobacteria > Rhodospirillales > Casp-alpha2 > Casp-alpha2. Next base: position 33,391 of record PTLL01000010.1, read on the forward strand.
ACCGTCATCATTGCCACCCATAACAATATGATGGTTGAGAAAATGGGATACCCGAAAATGCATCTCGACGAAGGATGGTTGGAAATGGTCGGCGATGGATCAATGTCAGCCCCGGCGCCGCGGCAAACGGATTTCGAGGGCTTAATCTAAATGTTCGCGCGCCGATCCGATCTGCCGCTCGACAAGGATGCGCTCAGCCGGTTCCTGCCCTGGCTGATCGCGTTCATGGTTTTTCTGGCGGTGATGGCGATGGCCGGGGTGCTGGTGCTGAATACGGTCGCCGCCCGCTGGGATCGGGGCGTCAGCGGCACCCTGACGGTCCAGATTATTCCGGCGGAGAATGCCGTTGATGATGATGCGCGGCTTCAAACGGTTCTAAAAATCCTGACCGAAACCCCCGAGATCGAACGTTTCGAGACGCTCGGCGATGACAAACTGTTGGCGCTTTTGGAACCCTGGTTGGGCACCAGCGCCGGGGCCAAGGACCTGCCGTTGCCCCGCCTGGTGGATGTGGAATTGAAGTCCGGGGCGAAGCTGGATATCGATGCCCTGTCGCGGCGGATGGAGGCACGGGTTCCCGGCGTCAGTATTGATGATCATAGTATTTGGCTCAACCGCCTCGTGCGCCTGATCAGGACGGTCGAGGGTCTGGCTTCCCTGGTGTTGGTATTTATTGCGCTGTCCACCATCGGCACGGTGGTTTTTACAACACGGACGGGCTTGGCGCTCCACCGTAACGCCATTGAGGTTCTGCATTTCATCGGCGCCCAGGATTCCTATGTCGCCGCCCAATTCGCCAGCCGCGCCCTAACCCTGGGCCTTAAGGGCGGCGTTATTGGCCTGTTTTTGGCGGTGCCGTCGTTGCTGGGCATCGGGGTCATGGCGGCAAAAATGGAATCCGGTTTGCTTCCCGACATCACACTGGGTGCGGTTCATTGGTCGGCGTTGGCGGGGCTGCCTATCATTGTCGCCTTGATCGCCATGCTGACGGCGCGGATTACGGTGATGAAAACGCTCGCCAGGATGTTGTAGTGCGTAGGATAAACCGTCGCCCAGGCCGGGGTATTTTTCTCAAGCTTTTATCGGTGGGGGTGTTGGGCGTTGCAGTCTGGGGCTTTGGGTTATTTAAGTTTGCCGACGCTATTCCCGTCGCTGTCGCCGACGCCACCACCCGCACCGACGGCATCGTCGTGTTGACCGGTGGCAGCCGACGCTTGAGCGAGGGCCTGGACTTGTTATCACGGGGCCTGGCGGAGAAATTGTTCGTCTCAGGCGTGTATAAGGGTATTGATGTGCGGAAACTGCTCAGCATCGTCAAGCCCAAGCCCGAAGACCTGGAGACCATGATCAACATCGGCATCGCCACCAACACCACCGGCAACGCAGAGGAAACCAAGGATTGGATGGGTAAACAGCAGTACGCTTCTCTGCGCCTGGTCACCGCCGCTTACCACATGCCGAGAAGCCTGCTTGAATTTAAAAATGCCATGCCCGCCATCTCCTTGATCCCGCACCCGGTGTTTCCCGAAAACGTCAAGCATAACCGTTGGTGGGTATGGCCGGGCACCGCTAGTTTGGTGATCAGCGAATACAATAAATACCTTCTGGCCTGGGTTCGCCTTTGGGTGGGGCGGATGATTGGTAAAACGGGGTTGCGAAATTTCGGAACGGGAACGGGTTGACGGGCAGATGCTTATTTTTCGCTCCGTGTTATTCAATGCCGTCTTCCTGGTCTATCACCTGGCCCTTATATTGGGGCTGACGGCGCTAATCCCTTTTCCCAGGGTGTGGTCCCAGGGTGTCGTCCGGGTTTGGACCATCGGGGTCAAAGCCATCCTCAAGGTGATCGTCGGTTTGGATGTCGAATTCCGGGGCCTCCAAAACCTGCCGCAAGGGCCGTGCGTTATTGTTTCCAAACATCAATCGGCCTGGGACACGTTCGCTTTTTACGTCCTGTTGGACGATCCCAATTACATCTTAAAAAAAGAACTCACCCGGATTCCGTTTTGGGGCTGGTGCGCGCTCAGTTGTGGCGCCATTTCCGTCGACCGGTCCGGCGGCGGCTCGGCGCTTAAACAGTTGCTGCGCGACACCAAGGACAGACTCGCCAAAGGCCGCCAAGTGGTGATTTTTCCGGAAGGCACCCGCACCGCGCCCGGCGCCCGCAAAGAGTATTTCCCCGGCGTCGCCGCCATCGACGGTTACACGGAAGTGTCGGTTGTTCCGGTGGCGTTGAATTCCGGCCTGTTTTGGGGGCGGGGAAGCTTCCTCAAGAAACCCGGCGTCATAACCATCGAAATTCTGACCCCCATGCCCAAGGGGCTAAAGCGCCGCCAGTTTATGGCCGACCTGGAAAGCCGAATCGAGGGCGCGTCTGACAAGCTGATGGATGAGGCGAGGGAACGGTTTCCCGGTCTTTGACCATCGCCTGGCAATATTGCCTAGTCGTTTTCGTCTCGGCAGCGATTTTTGTCTGGTTCCCCGCCTTGACAAATGCCTTGGTGAGGCTTACGTTCATTGTTTGTTCGGAGCCCTTCTGGCTTGGCGGTTTGGTCAGGGGGTGTCGCTCAATCCTGCCGCTCGTAGGCCCGAGACAGAACGGCGAAAGCAAAAAATGTAGAGAAATGTCTATATTAGTTGACGTTTGCCTAAATTTTGATGGGAATTTGCCATAACACCTGAACCCCGGCTTATTCACCGGCCTGTGGATAGGTTTGTGGATAAGTCCCAGGCCGGGGCTGTGGATACCGGGCATAAGTCCTTTGCTGCCCCGGCTGACAAGGCGCTTAAAAGGTGACCTTTTCGGGATAAATCGGTGGAAACGTTACCGGATTTTTTACTTTGCCGAGGGCTGGTTTCGGGACCGTTTCCAGGGCAAAATCGGGCCAGATCAACGTCCGCGTTTAAACAGTATTTTGGAAGTCAACATGCCGAAGCCCGCCCATATCTCCCGCCAAATCTGGGACATGAAATATCGCCTCAAGGGCGCCGACGGCCATCCCGTCGATAAAACCATGTCTGACACCTTCCGGCGCGTCGCCGCCGCCTTGGCCGAACCCGAAAAAGACAAAGCGCTTTGGCAACAACGGTTCGCCGACGCTATGGACGATTTCAATTTCCTGCCGGCTGGCCGCATTCTCGCCGGCGCCGGGTCAGACCGCCGGGTGACGCTGTTCAACTGTTTCGTCATGGGTGATATCCCCGACGACATGAGCGGTATATTCGAGCACCTGAAGGAAGCGGCCCTGACCATGCAGCAGGGCGGCGGCATTGGGTACGATTTCTCGACGCTTAGGCCCAAGGGCGCGCCGGTGCACCGTGTCGGCGCCGATGCCTCGGGGCCGTTGAGCTTCATGGATGTCTGGGATGCCATGTGCCGCACCATCATGAGTGCCGGGACGAGGCGTGGCGCCATGATGGGGGTGATGCGTTGCGACCACCCCGATATCGAGGCCTTTATCGAAGCCAAGCGCGAACCGGGGAAACTGCGTATGTTCAACCTGTCGGTGCTGGTTACCGACGCCTTCATGCAGGCGGTTCAGGAAGACGGCGCCTGGGAGCTGAAATTCGACGGCGTTGCCTATCGAAGCCTGCCGGCCCGGGATTTGTGGGACGCCATTATGCGCGCCACCTATGCCTATGCGGAGCCGGGGGTGATCTTCATCGATCGCATCAATGCTAAGAACAACCTGCATTATTGCGAAACCATCCACGCCACCAATCCCTGCGGCGAACAACCGCTGCCGCCCTATGGCGCCTGTTTGCTGGGGTCGGTCAATCTGGCCAAGCTGGTCGAAACCCCGTTTACCGATGACGCCCGTCTCGACGTCGCCAAGCTGGAAACCCTGGTCGCTACTGCGGTGCGAATGATGGACAACACCATCGATGTTTCCAATTTCCCGTTGCCGGAACAACAAAGCGAGGCCAAGGCCAAGCGCCGTATCGGCCTCGGCGTTACCGGGCTGGCCGATGCCCTGATCATGGCCGGCGCACGTTATGGCGGCGGGACAGCGGTTCAGTTGACGGAAAACTGGATGCGGACGATCCAGCGCGCTGCCTACATGGCGTCGGTGGATCTGGCCCGTGAAAAAGGGCCCTTCCCATTGTTCGACAAGGACCAGTTCCTGGCCGGAGAGACTATTGCCGGGCTTGATCTCGATGTCCGCGACGCCATCGCCGAACACGGCATCCGCAATGCACTGCTGACGTCGATCGCGCCGACGGGGACGATCTCGCTGCTCGCCGATAACGTCTCCTCGGGGCTGGAACCGGTGTTCAGCTTCAAATATTCCCGCCACGTGTTGCTGCCCGACGGTGCCCGGCGGGAAGAAACCGTTACCGATTACGCCTACCGCCTATACCGTTCCCTGTTCGGCGACGACGCCACCCTGACCGATGCCTTCGTCGATGCGCAAGAGTTGTCGCCCAACGATCATCTGGTCATGCAGGCGGCGGTGCAGAAGTATATCGACAGCTCGATTTCAAAAACCATCAATTGCCCGGAAGGCATCTCCTTTGACGCCTTTAAGGATATTTATGCGCAGGCCTTCGATCTCGGTTGCAAGGGCTGCACCACCTATCGGCCCAATGACATCACCGGCGCCGTGTTGGAGGTCAAGGGCGGCGACCGCCAATCGGAACCTGAATTGCCGCTGGAAAGCCCGGTGATCACAGAAACACCGAAAGACCTGGGCGATGCCGGCCCGGTGACGCGCCTGTTCCAGCCACTGGACCGGCCCGAGAATTTGGAAGGGCAGACCTATAAGGTGCGCTGGCCGGAAAGCGACCACGCCATTTACATAACCCTCAACGACATCCTCGACGATCAGGGCCGGATCCGCCCGTTTGAGATTTTCATCAACTCCAAGAACACCGAACACTACGCCTGGACGGTTGCGTTGACGCGGATGATCTCGGCGGTGTTCCGGCGCGGCGGCGATGTGTCGTTCGTGGTCGAGGAATTAAAAGCCGTGTTCGATCCGCGCGGCGGCCAATGGATGGGCGGGAAATATGTACCGTCACTGTTGGCGGCCATCGGCAGCGTCATCGAACAGCACATGATCGCCACCGGGTTCTTATCCGGCTCGGGCGAACTGGCCACCGTCGATGAGGCCCGGGAACTCAATGTTGCCGCCCTCGGCGGGGGTGGCGGTGGTTCCGGCGGCGGTTCCGATACGGAGGGGCGACAGGCAAACCTGGACGCGATCCCGTTCCGCCAGTGCCCGAAATGCGGCCAGGCCAGCCTTGTCCGCGAAGAAGGCTGCGACAACTGCAAATCCTGCGGTTATTCCAAGTGTAGTTAGAGCAAATCCTGAGCGGATGGCTACATCCGCGACGACGAATTTGCGTATAAAAAAAGGCCTAAGCCGAAGCCTTCTCGGCCAGCTTAACGAGGCGGTGCAGCGGCGCGTCGGCGATGCCGAGTTCGTCCAGGTGGTGGAGCGTGTTTTGCAGGTAATTCAGGCAATGCCCGCGCTTGCCGCGGCCCTGCAGGATAAACTTGACGGCGTCTTGGTCGTCCAGCCGGCCGGTGTATTGTTGGTGACGGCGATCGGCGATGAAGGCATAGGCGGTGACGTTCTCGGAAGGCAGCCGCACCGGCAGCCATTTCGGCAGATAGACGCTGTTCATCATTTCGCGGTCGTGCAGGTAGCCGAGCACACTTGCGGCATTTTTTCTGGCCACCTTTAGGGCCAGGCCCCGGCACGAGCCGCCCCGGTCCAGCCCAAATACCAGGCCGGGAACCTCGGGGGTTCCCCGGTGTTTGAAGGAATAGAGGCAAAGCGCCCGGTGGTAACCCTTGAGCAACGCCGGTTGCGTGTCTGTGTGTGGAAAATCGGGCCGCCACATCAAGGACCCGTAACCAAAAATCCAGATGTCACCTTTGGGAATTTCCAAGGGAGTGCCTCGTTAAGAAAGGAAAGTACCGCGCTGATGAAAACTAAACCACAAAATCGGGACCCGGCCAATGTCCCTTCTTCCCGGGACCGGAACGGATTATAAAGACGAATGTCGAGGCAACAAAAACGCGGCTTATTGACCATCGCCGCCATCGGCGTGGTCGCCGCCGTCTATGGCATTTTCTGGAATTTTCTGGCCGGGCAATACCGGGACGGCATCGAACAATGGGCGGCCGCGCGCCGCGCCGAAGGCGTTGAGGTCGGGTTCTCTTCGTTGCGGGTCGTTGGCTTCCCGTTAAAGCTGGAGGCGTTGCTGTCCAACCCCGCCCTTTCGGGATCCGATGGCACCAGGACCTGGGCTTGGCGAGGTCCCTTGATGTTATTGCAGGTGAGGCCGTGGTCGCCGAACCGGGCAAGGGTACGGGCCCCTGGACGCCACCGGATCACGGTCATGGGGGGCGCCAAGCCGTTGGACCTTGCCGTAGATGCTGGGACCTTAAATGTGATGTTGCGGTTTCAAAACGGCCGACCGGAAAATGCCACGGTTTCGGCGCGAAACATAAAAATTAACGAAGCAAAGATTGGCCGGATCGCCAGTCTGGTCCGGGTTGAACTGATGGCCAATCAGTCGGGCCACATTCATTTTACAGCCAACACGATTACCTATCCGGTTGCCCCAGTGCCCGGCCTTGGGCTGAAGACAGCGCGGCTGGGTTTCAAAGCCCAGGTGTCGGGGGGGTTGCCGTTGGAACATGACGCCGAAACCATGGCCCAATGGCGGGACGATGGCGGCACCTTGGAAGTCAGCCAAATGATCATCAACCATGGACCATTGGATTTGGACGGTGACGGCACCGGCTCCCTTGACGGCATCCTGCAGCCGATCGGCGCCTTTTCCCTTCGTGTTCAGGGCGGCAAACAAGCCGTGGACCGGCTTGAGGGCGCCGGGCTGATAAAACCGCGGGCGGCGGCGCTGATGAAAGCCGTGCTTGATACCTTAGCCAAATCGCAAGGGTCTAAGGACGGGACAAAATTCAACGTTCCCCTCAGCATTCAGGACGGCAAGTTTTACATCGGCCCCTTGGTGGTGGCCAAAGTGCCGATGGTCCACTGGCCGTCTGGATCGTGATGCGCCGGCCTTACAATTTGGTGGCGGGCCTGGTGGCGTTGTTCGTTATGGTGGCAGGCCCCGGCGCCGGTTTTACTCAGGAGCCAACGTCATTTCTGGTCGGCAAGCTTCTGGTGGCGGCCCCCAAAATGGACGACCCCCGGTTCGCCAAGACCGTGATCTACATGGTTAAACACAACCCGTCCGGCGCCTTTGGGTTGATTATCAACAGGGCTTTTGGGGCCGGTTCGATGAAGGAATTTTTAAAAGGATTCGATATTGACGCCAGTGCCGTCGAAGGAGATATCCGCCTTCATTATGGCGGTCCGGTGTCGCCGGCGGTGGGATTTGTTCTCCACACCGCCGATTTCAATGGTCCCGACACCCAGGTCGTCAACGACAAAATGGCGCTGACCACGGAAAAGAGCGTGCTGAAGGCGATTGCCGAAGGACAGGGTCCCCGCCGCCGACTGTTCGCGTTCGGCTACGCCGGTTGGGGCGCGGGGCAATTGGAAGGTGAAATCGCGAGAGGTGACTGGTTCAACGTCCCGGCGGATGAACAACTGATTTTCGATGAGGACCTGAAGACTAAATGGTCCCGGGCCTCTGACAAGGTCAGGGTGAGGCTATAGGGAGGGTCTAGTCCTGCTTGGCGTCGATGACGCCGCTGCGGATGGCCCTGGTACGGGTGAAGGTTTCCTCCAATTTATCGGCCTCACCGCGACGGATAGCGCGCTGAATTGCCGTCAGGTCCTCGGTAAAACGTCCGAGGATATCGAGGATCGCCTCCTTATTTGATAGGCAGACGTCGCGCCACATAATCGGGTCGGATGCCGCCAGCCGGGTGAAATCTCTAAATCCGCCGGCGGAAAATTTGACCACCTCCCCTTGCAGGTGGTCCTCTAGGCCGGTCGCCGTATCGACAATGGTATAGGCGACCAATTGCGGCAGGTGGGACGTAATGGCCAGCACTTGGTCATGATGCCTTGCCTCCATGATCTCGACGAAGCTTCCGGCCCGCCGCCACAATTCGGCCACTGCTTCGATGGCGGCATTATCGGTGTCTGCCTCGGGCGTCAGGATCGCCCAGCGGCCTTCGAACAGTTCGGCAAACCCGGCCTCAGGACCGGAATGTTCGGTGCCGGCAACGGGATGGCCGGGAACAAGGTGGACGCCTTCGGGCAGGTGTGGGCGGACATCGTCTATGACAGACTGTTTGCAGCTACCGACGTCGGTGACGATGGCGCCGGATTTAAGCGCCGGGCCAATCGCTTCGGCGATGGCGGCATAGGCGCGGACTGGCACGCACAGAATGACCAGATCGGCATCCGTGACGGCTTCGACGGCATCTAGGCTGACACTGTCGGCCAGACCCAGTTCCTGGATTTTATCCAGGGTTCCTTGGGTTCGGGCGGAAACGGCAATATGATCGGTTAATCCATCACGCCGAAACAGACGTGCCAGGGAGGAACCGATCAGGCCAGCGCCGATCAGGGCAATGCGTGGGAACAAGATATTGTTGCCGGGGCTGCTCATGGTGTCAGGCTACTCCAGAAATTCTGTCAAGGCGCCAATAACGGCGTGCATTTCGTCTTCCCGTCCGATGGTAATACGTAAGCAGTCGTCCAGCCCATAAGACTTCATGGCTCTGACGATAATGCCACGGTCCTTAAGGAACCTATCGGCGGCTTCGGCGGCGTTTTCATTGCGACCGCGTGCGTCGGGAAACCGGGCCAACACGAAATTTCCGGCGCTGGCAGGCACGTCTAGTCCAAGGCCGAGAAGCTGCTTGCGGGTCCAGGCCAGCCATTGGTCATTATGGGCCCGCGCTTTATCGGTGAACGGCACATCCGCCAACGCCGCCAGGCCCGCCGCCATGGCCGGGGCGCTGACGTTGAATGGGCCGCGAATACGGTTGAGAACGCCAGCGATGTCGGCGGGACAATAGGCCCAGCCGAGCCGGGCACCGCCGAGTCCGTAGATTTTCGAAAACGTGCGCGTCATCACCACATTGGCGGCGGCATCGACAAGATCGATACCGGGGCTGTAATCGTCACGGGTGGCGTATTCCGCGTAAGCCGCGTCAATTACAAGAATAACGTCGTCTCTGAGTTCCTGTCGCAGTCGCTTCATTTCATCGCCGGAAAGGTAGGTTCCCGTCGGATTATTGGGGTTGGCCAAGAACAAAAGGCGCGTGTTGTCACTGACCCGTTGCAATAATGAATCCACATGCGATGTCAGTTCAACCTCTGGCGCCGAAACCGGAGCGGCGCCGACGATTTGAGCGGCGATGGGGTACATCAAGAACCCGTGTTCGCTGTATAGCACCTCGTCACCCTGCCCGGCGTAGGCCAGGCACAACAGGCTGATCAATTCATCAGAACCGGCGCCGCAGACGATCTTCGCCGCATCCAGGCCGTGACGCACCCCGATGGCTTCGCGCAACGCACCGGCGCCGCCATCGGGGTAGCGGTGCAGATTGCCTGCGGCTTGGCGGTAGGCCTCCTGGGCCTTAGGGCTGGGTCCAAAGGCACCTTCGTTGCTGGATAGCTTGATTACTTGATCGCGCCCGTCGAGTTCGGATTCGCCACCCACATAAGCATCAATGGCCATAATTCCGGGCTTAGGGGCCGGATCGCTCATGATCCTTGCTCCGGGGTGGAATCGGAAAGGGTATCGGTTTCCAAATCGGCCTTATTTAACGGCATTGCATAACCACCCAAGTGTACGACACTATTAATGTGCGGACCCAATCCGTCCTTTAGGTGCCGCATGCCGGGGCCATCGCTGTCGAGGAAATCGTCAACCTCAACAAGATAGATCCAAGCGGCGGGAGGGTTGGGGTCGTGCCATAGCTGATTGAAGACGGCGGATACGCCAACTTGGGAAAGGGCTTTATCGATGGCACCAAAGCCGACGTCTTCTTCGGCATTAATGCCCAGGAACGAATGATCGCGGCCTGATTCTTCCTGGCGGACGCTACAGATAACCAGTGCCTCAGGACCTATATTCCTTTTGCTGTCGGCGGGAATAAACGGAAGGCGGGCGATGATACGGGGCATATCCGGGGCTTCGGATACCATTAGAGGCCACCAGCGTTCTTCATCATCGGGCCGTGGCAAGGGCAAAATTCCCACCGTTGCAACCTGATCGCGCACCGCTTCGACGACGCTACGAGCCGATACGTGCCGGGTCATCGGGGTGAATGAACCATATTGACTCCGGGCCAGATCCCAGTATTCGGATCCATCATCAGACCCTGAAACGGCGACGGAAAACGGTCCTTCAAAACGCAGCGTGGCGACGATTAATTCGCGCCAAATCCGTCCCAGTTCGCGTTTCGGAAAGGCGCCGGCATGACGCTCCATCAGGCGATAAAGGATTTTGGCCTCTCGGGCGGGCCGGATTTTGATGTTGTCGCCGCGTTTGGCATTACGAACCCTTTCGACCACGCGGGTTCGCTCCATGATCAGGTCATGGATGGAATCGTCGATGATGTCGATCTCCTGGCGCAACGCCTGGAGCTTGTCTTGATCGTTAGCCATGGCGTACGCCTGCCAATTTCCAAAATTATGGTTATTCCCCGCTTCATAGCCTTAAGCAGGATTAACGAAAGCACGGGAAAGCGGGCCTAGTGATAATGGCATGATGCGGTAAAATCAAAGAAAACATTGACACTTCGCAGCCTGACTCCTAGCTATGAAGCCGTTTTCAGGGCCCTGTAAAATACCGTAACGATTGCGCGGATGAAGTGAATTTAGTCATGACCACTGGAAAAAGTCATAGCCAAGACCCATCCGACGGTGCAACGGAGCCTCAAGTTCTGCCCGGCCATCATCTGCGACTTGGCGTCGATAAACCGCTGGCGTTGGACTGCGGCATGAAAATTTCCGATTTCCCCGTTTCTTATCAGGCTTATGGGGAATTAAACGAGGATAAATCCAACGCCATTTTAGTCTGCCACGCGTTGACCGGTGACCAGTTCCTGGCCGAGCCGCACCCGCTGACCGGCAAAGAGGGCTGGTGGGAAAATATGGTGGGGCCGGGGAAGGCCATCGACACCGGGCGGTATTTCGTGATCTGCGTCAATATCCTCGGCGGCTGCATGGGAACCATCGGCCCACGAGATATTAATCCCGAAACGGGAACCCCCTGGGGACTCGATTTTCCGGTGATCACGATTGCCGACATGGTTCGGTGCCAGGCGTTGGTGATTGACCATTTGGGCATCGAGAAACTGTTTTCGGTGATCGGCGGTTCCATGGGCGGCATGCAGGCGCTGGAATGGGCCTCCATGTATCCGGACCGTTTATGGACGGCGATCCCAATCGCGTCGGCAGCGCTGCATACGGCCCAGAACATCGCCTTTCACGAAGTCGGCCGCCAAGCCATTATGGCGGATCCCGATTGGTGCGGCGGCGATTACCTGAACCAGGGCAAAAAGCCCGTCAAGGGGCTAGCCGTGGCGCGCATGGCCGCCCACATCACTTACCTGTCGGATCAGGCGTTGCATCGTAAATTCGGGCGCCGTTTGCAGGAACGGGATACCTTGGCCTATGGGTTTGATGCCGATTTTCAGGTCGAAAGCTACCTTCGCCACCAGGGCATTACCTTCGTCGACCGGTTCGACGCAAATTCGTATCTCTATATCACCCGGGCGATGGATTATTTCGACCTGGCGGCGAAACACGGCGGCGAATTGGCCAATGCCTTTAAGGACTCGAAGGTTCGTTTTTGTGTAATTTCGTTTACCGGCGACTGGCTGTATACGACCGAGGGAAACCGCCGCATCGTTCACGCCTTGAATTCGGTTGCCGCCAACGTCAGTTTCGCGGAAATCGAATCGGATCAGGGGCACGATGCCTTTTTGCTGGACGAGCCTGATTTCGAAAGGGTGTTGAAGGGGTTTCTGGACGGCGCTGAAGAAATCCGGGCCGCCGAGACCGGGCAAGACTAATGGTTCCCGATCGCAAGGCCATTCGCGTTGATCTGCAATTGATCTCCGACATGATTGAACCGCATGCCAGGGTGCTTGATGTCGGCTGCGGCGACGGCGCGCTACTGGATTACCTGGTGCATTTCCGCCATGTCGACGGCCGCGGCATCGAACTCAGCACCGAGGGCGTCAAGACTTCGATTAGCGCCGGGCTTTCGGTCATTCAGGGTGATGCCGACACCGACCTCAAGGATTATCCGGATGATGTCTTCGATTACGTGGTGTTGAGCCAAACCTTGCAAACGATGGTCCAGCCCAAGGTGGTGCTTGAGCATCTGCTTCGAATTTCCAAGCATGCGATTGTGTCGTTTCCGAATTTTGCCCATTGGCGGGCCCGCTTGTCGTTGGGATTATTGGGAAGGATGCCGGTCAGTAAAACGCTGCCCTATGAGTGGTTTGAGACTCCCAACATTCATTTTTGCACGATTAAAGATTTCGTGGAGCTTTGCCGCCAGCTGGATATCATCATCGAATCGCAAAAAATTCTCGATACCAACGGCAGTGTCCGGAGTTTTACCTCGACGCTGTTCTCCGCCAATTTACTGGGCGAACAGGCGGTATTTCTGCTCCGCAAGAAAAAGAGTTAGCTATTGTAACCGCAAATTCGTCGTCGCAAATGAGTCCATTTGCTCGGGAATTGCTCTAGACCCGGGGTGTCCGTTCCGGCACCGGTAGGTACCGCCGACGGCGGTTGGCGGTTGGCGTGGCCTCAGCGGCGTATATCTGTTTCACGGCCTCGGTCATGACTACCCCTGAAAAGGTGGTAAAGATGCGCCGGCCGATTTGTTCCCACGCCGGCGCCGAAGACAGCACCATCCTAGAATGGACCGGCGGCACGAATAGGGCGGGATGGGATTCAAGCGGTGTGAACAGGTTGTCCCGCAAAACCCTGGACAATTGCCCCGGCGTGTAGGGAAGCCCGTGGCCAAAGGGGGTGCGCTCAAGCCTGGCCCAGATACCACGCCGGTTGGGCACCACCACCAAAAGCCGGCCGCTGCCTGAAAGTACCCTCCAGATTTCGCGCATCAAGGGACGCACCTGTTCAGCACATTCCAGGGCGTGGATCAACAAGACACGGTCCATGCTAAGATCGGGAAAAGGCAATTCCAACTCGTCAATCAGCGTCGTCAAGCCAGCCTCATCCGGTGGCCAATGCAGCACCCCTTGGCCCGCCGGCATTGCCGCCAACACCCGTTCCGCTTCCTCGCGAAAACCATTCAGATATGGCACCGCATACCCGAGGCCGAGAACATTCTGGCCGGTAACGTCGGGCCACAGTTCGCGCAACCGGCGGCGGACCATCCGCCGGGCGACCTGACCCAAGGTGGATACATAAAAATCCCGGAGATCAACAACATCGGTCCACATATCAAGCTAGCATAATACAGAAAGTCGATGGTTGGCAGCGTTCGAGGGTGTTAATCTGGGTCTTCGAAAAAGATTGTTTTTGAGGATTCCTTCATGAAGCTTCGTTTCTCACCGACATCACCCTATGTACGAAAGGTGGCTATTACCCTGGTCGAAACCGGCCTCAACGACAGGGTAGAAAAAATCCCGACCCTGCCCTGGGACGCAAAAACCGACCTTGGCAACGATAACCCGCTGGGAAAAGTTCCGGCGCTGGTCCTGGATGACGGCAACGTGATGTACGATTCTCCGGTGATTTGCGAATACCTGGACAGCCTTCATGATGGTGACAAACTGTTTCCAGCATCCGGTAATGCTCGTTGGCGGGCGCTGAATATGCAGGCGCTGGGCGACGGCATGAGCGATGCTGGTGTCTATTGGCTGATTGAAACCCGCCGGCCCGAGGACCTTCAATACGACAAATGGATCAAACGCCAAACCGCCACCATCTTTCGCGCCATGGACGCCCTCGAAGCCGTCACCGATGAGCTCGAAGCCGGGTTCGGCATTGGCCAGATCAGCGTTGCCAGTTCATTGGGCTGGCTGGATTTTCGGTTTTCGGACCTCGATTGGCGAAATCAGCGCCCCGGTCTGGCCGACTGGTTCGAAGAGATTTCCGACCGCCCGTCGATGACCCAAACGGTGCCGAAGGAAGGCTAACTGCATATCTTATTCGGGCCGCCCGGCGCCGGTTTCCTTCAAGGCCAGTGATATCGCCCGGCCGATTCCCTGGGTCCCCCCGGTGACGAGTGCAATGCGTGCCATGGTTTCCTCCCTTTTTTAGTCCCGCTCGACGCACATAGCGATGCCCATGCCGCCTCCAATGCACAAAGTGGCCAAGCCCTTTTTGGCCTCTCGTTTCTGCATCTCATACAGCAAGGTCACCAGAATCCTGGCACCC
>PTLL01000100.1 GCA_002938315.1 Alphaproteobacteria bacterium MarineAlpha3_Bin2
GGTGCGCTTTTGGTATGCGGCCCTATTCCTGTTCGCCAGCGCTTATACATTGCTTGAAGAAGGCCATGTCCGCGTCGACGTCTTCTATACGAATTTCAGCGCCAGGAAGAAGGGGATGGTGAACGCTGCCGGTTCGCTTTTCCTCGGTATTTCGTTATGTTGGATCATCCTATTCGTCGGCATGGACAACAAATCATCGATTATTAACAGCCCGATCCTGGCCTTCGAGACGACCCAGACCGGTTTCAGCATGTACGTCAAATACTTGATGGCCGGGTTCCTTGCCTTGTTTGCTATTTCAATGATGATTCAGTTCGTCAGCTATCTGCTGAAATCCGTTGCTGATATCAAAGGCGAACCCGGCGGTCGCGATCACGACGTTCATGCCATTCAGTAAAGTAGATAGATTTTAGCCTATGGAACTCGTTTTTCTCGCCCTTTTGATCCTGCTGATGGCCTATGCACTGGGTTCTGGATACCCGGTTGCGTTCGCGCTCCCCGGCTCGGCCATTATCTCCATCGGCGCCGCCGCGTTGTGCGGTTGGTTGTTCGCAGATAATGTCGACGCCTATTTTGCGCAAGGCAGTGCCTGGCAATGGCTGAGCGCCGGCGTGACCAATTTCCGCGGCGTTTACTGGGAAGTCGAGCGCGACACGCTGATCGCCATCCCGCTATTTATTTTCATGGGCATCATGCTGCAACGCTCGAAACTGGCCGAGGACCTACTGTTAACCATGGCGCAACTATTTGGCCCGGTGCCCGGGGGGTTGGGAATCTCGGTCGTGTTCGTCGGCGCGTTACTGGCCGCGACCACCGGTATCGTCGGCGCCACCGTCGTCGCCATGGGGTTGATTTCCCTGCCCGTTATGACGCGAAATAAGTATGCCGACTCGCTGTCCACAGGAATCATCGCCTCGTCGGGGACGCTGGGACAGATCATCCCGCCGTCCATCGTGCTTATTATTCTCGCCGACCAATTGGCCAGCGCCGTCGATCAGGCGAGCTCAGCGCGCAAAGGCCTCTATAAGGTCGCCACCGGTGAATTTTCCATGCCGTCGGCCTTCGATGTGGGCTCGACCAGCGCCGGCGAAATGTTTCTGGGCGCCTTCGTACCTGGGCTGATCTTGGTTGGCCTGTATATGCTTTACATTTTGGTCCTGGCCTTATTGCGACCCAATATGGCGCCATCCGTGCCCTACCACGGAAAATTCGACCGCAAATTCTTTATCAAGGTGACAATCACGCTGGTGCCGCCGCTGACCCTGATTTTTCTGGTTCTGGGCTCTATCATTACCGGTGTCGCCACCGTCAACCAGGCTGGCTCCATCGGCGCCGCCGGTGCCCTGATCATGGGCGGTTACAGGTTGCGCGAAGGCCATAAGGGCGCCTATACGCCGGCGATAATTACCCTTGTCTCGTTGGTTGCCATTTCTGTCATCAGCATCAATTGGGACATTAATGTCAAAAAAATCGATACCACCCAGGACGTCATCGGCATTGTGCTGGCCCTCGTGTCTGTGGCGTTTTTGCTCGTCGGATTGTTCTGGAGCGGCTGGCGCACCTTTAAGATCGAAGACACGCTGAGGGGCGTGATGATCGAAACGGCCAAAACCACGTCTCTGGTGTTTATCATTCTACTCGGCGCCGCCATGCTGACGGCGGCCTTCCGCGCTTTCGGCGGCGAGGATCTGGTCCGCGATTTTTTAACCAGCATGCCGGGCGGATTTTGGGCCCAGTTCATAATTGTTATGGCGGTGATTTTCGTACTTGGATTCTTTCTGGACTTCATTGAAATCGCCGTCGTCGTCGTGCCAATCGTTGCGCCGATCCTGCTGCTCGACCCGGCCGCCAACATCACAGCCGTGTGGTTGGGCGTAATGATCGGGCTGAACATCCAAACGTCCTTCCTGACGCCGCCCTTCGGTTTTGCGCTTTTTTACCTTCGCGGCGTGGCACCAGCTTCGGTAACGACGATCTCCATGTACAAGGGCGTGGTGCCGTTTATCCTGTTGCAGCTTTTCGCACTTGGCATTGTCGGCTACGCCCCACAACTTGTTAACTACCTGCCCAACAGGATGTCGTTGGTGTCGGAAACCGCGCCACCGCCGCGAAACCCAGGGTTGCAGTTTTGTGTCGAAAAATACATATTTTCCAAACTGGACGACAACGGAGAACACATCCGTAGCGCCATCAACACTGCCCGTAAACTCGACTTGAGCGCGTTGCCGGGCGAAATGCGCTCGGACCTGATGGGTGCTTTCGATAAGGCGGAAAAGACCTTCGCCCTGATCAAGAAGATTGAAGGCGAGGAAAAGATCCTGAATGAATATTCCGTGGGCTACCGGCCGTTACACGTTGAAGTCCGTGAAATCCAGAAAGCCCAGGCCCGCATCAAGGTCGAAACAAAGAAGTTGAAACTGGACCTGCGCCTCATGTCCAAAGACCCCACCCAGGACGCCAAAAGGGATAAACTCAATGCCAGGCTTGAGGATATGGCGGCGGAGAGCAAACATTTGACGGAAAGCATCCCTGCTAAATGGACCAGTGAACGCAAAGCCTTTGTCAAACTGAAAAAGGCCGCCACCAAAGCTCGACGGATATACCGCCGCAACGTGGATGATGCCTATGGAGCCATCATAGAAACTTCCAAGGTCATCGCCTCGGCCGGTGATCTGGCCGCCTTGCAAGGCCAATTAGGGAAAGTCGCAGATGACATCGCCGGCAAGTCCATCAAGGATGCCCAGGCTATCCTCAAGAAACTTACCGTTCTGGTCCGCGCGGTTCCGGGCACGAGTAAGATCACCAAGGAACTGTCCGGCGCACGGCGCGCGTTGAGGAAAAAGAAAAACGGTGAGGAAAAGGCACGCAAGAAACTGGCCAAAGCTCAAAAAATCTTCAACACGGAACTTGCATGGCGCGAAAAGGCCGAACAGTCCGTAAAACCAGGGCTGGATGGTTTTGAAGCCACCATCCGCAATACCATCGGCATCAGGCTGCAATCACGTCTGCCCCATGATCAGGCGCTGGAAGTCGCCGCCTGCAAGTCCAATCCCCACGACCTGACCTTAAGTTTCTAAGCCCACCGGCGGCGTCATGTCTCCCACCCTCAAGGCCGCTTTCTGGATGATGGGCGTCCTGGCGTCGTTCATTTCCATGGCCTTGGGCGGTCGGGAGTTGTCGACCGAACTGTCCACCTTCGAAATTTTGTTCTTCCGCAGCCTCATCGGACTGGCCGTGATCATGGCCCTGTTGTCGCGAAGCGGTTGGCGGCAGATTCAGACGGAAATGTTGGGCCTGCACGTGGTCCGCAACTGCGCCCATTACGCGGGACAGTGCGGTTGGTTTTACGGCATCGGCATTCTTTCCCTGGCCCAGGTTTTCGCCCTCGAATTCACCACGCCGATCTGGATCGCCATTCTGGCGCCGGTGCTATTGAAGGAACGCCTGACCGGAACCCGCATCGCGGCCATCGCCATCGGATTCGCCGGGGCGCTTATTATTCTGCGACCGGGCATGGTGCCCATCGACACGGCGACAGTGGCGGTCCTGATGGCCGCCGCCGGATTTGCCATGTCCCATACCATCACCAAAAAACTCTCCGCCACCGACACGCCCCTTTGCATCTTGTTTTACATGACCGTGGTGCAACTGCCCTTGGGGCTGGCGCCGTCGCTGTTCGACTGGGTCACACCAAGCTTGGCCCATATACCGTGGCTGGTGATTATCTGCGTCGCGGGGCTGACGGCGCATTTCTGCATGATCCGGGCGTTTCTTCATGCCGACGCCATCGTCGTCGTGCCGATGGATTTCCTGCGCCTGCCACTGGTCGCCGTGATCGGACTTGTGGTTTACGGCGAAGCCCTGGACGTCTGGGTTTTTGTAGGCGCGTCGGTCATTTTCGCCGGTACCTTCCTTAATATTCTTAAAGACAAGCGGCGTTTGTAGACATCCGTTAACAAGCTTTGCCTTCCGGTGCACCGGTAGGCATACTGCGCGCCGTATTATTCCATATAGGTTTTCCATTCCATGCGTGACTTTCATTTTCCCGGCCGCTCCACCGTCCACGGCGCCAACGGCATGGCCGCCACGTCGCATCCGGCGGCGTCGATTGTTGCCATAGATATCCTGCGCGAAGGCGGCAACGCCGTCGATGCGGCAATAGCGGCCAGCGCCGTTCTCGCCGTTGTCGAGCCGCAATCGACCGGCATCGGCGGCGACTGCTTTTGCGTCTATGCGCCGGGCGGCGATATGTCCAAGGCCATCGCCGTCAACGGTTCGGGCAAGGCGCCGGGAAAAGCCTCCATCGATTTCTTCGAAAACGAAGGCATTGAACACATCCACCTGACCACTGCCCACGCCGTCAGCATCCCCGGCTCGGTCGACGCTTGGACCCGGGTCCTGTCCGAATACGGAACCATGAACCTGGACCGTGTGTTCGCCGCCGCCATCGGGTACGCCGAAGACGGCTATGTGGTGGCGCCGCGCATCCACAAGGACTGGGTCGATCACCTGGATAAGCTTCTGCTGACCGAAAGCGCGACGGAAAAACTGCTCATCGACGGGCGCCCCCCCAAGCCCGGCGAAATTATGAAGAACCCGTGGCTGGCCGACACATTGCGCGCCATCGCCGAACAGGGCCGGGACGGATTTTACTCCGGTCCCGTCGCCGAAGACATCGTCAGCTACCTTAATTCCCTTGGCGGCGTGCATACCACAGATGATTTCGCGGCCCAAGATTCCGAATTCCTCACACCCATTTTCTCGACCTACCGGGACCACGCCGTGCACACGGTGCCACCCAGCAATTCTGGCCTGTCGACGCTGATGATCCTGAATATCCTAGAAGGCTATGATCTCGCGTTATACGGTCCGCTCAGTGTCGAGCGCCTGCACCTGATGGCGGAAGCGACGCGGTTGGTCTACAACGCGCGCGAAACCCATATCGGCGATCCGGCTTTCGTCGATTTCGACCTCGACCACCTGTTGTCCAAGCAATGGGCCGAAGAGGCGCGCTCCCACATCAGCCTGGACAGCGCCATGGACCTGGAATACGTCTCGCCGCCGGCGCATCCGGATACGACCTATCTCAGCGTCGTCGACAAGGATCGCAACACCATGTCGTTCATCAATTCGGTGTTCTATTCCTTCGGCTCCGGGCTGGTATCGCCAAAGTCCGGCGTCGTCCTGCAAAACCGCGCCGCCGGGTTCCACCTCCAACGCGGCCACCCCAACTGCATTGCGCCGGGCAAGCGACCGTTGCACACCATCACGCCGGGCATGATGTCGAAAGACGGCCGGGCGGTGATGTCCTTCGGCGTCATGGGCGGCCAGTACCAGCCGGTCGGCCAATCCCATGTCGTCACCAACGTCGTCGATTACGCAATGGACGCCCAGGAGGCCATCGATCTGCCCCGGTCCTTCTGGTATGAAAAGGTTTACCAGCTGGAAAAGGGCGTGCCCGAAGACGTCAAGGCCGGGCTGGAAGGCCTCGGCCATGCCTGCGGCCCCATCGACCCGCCCCACGGCGGCGGCCAGGCGATCATCATCGACTGGGACACCGGCACGCTGGAAGGCGGCTCCGACCCGCGCAAGGACGGCATCGCACTGGGGTATTGAGGCGGCTTTCCGTCACGGCGCAGCAACGCATTTGAATGAAAGTAAGAACCTTTATGTGGCTGATCCCGTTTGACAGGCCAGCGCCAGGCATTAGAGGAGGATACGGGCAGCGAGCAGGTCAGAGCGTATGTAGTGCGGTTTTCCATGCTTGAGGAATAACGGATAGAGAGCCTCTAAGACGTCGGCGTGGCCCATTCTCGGCTTTGCGGTCACACATAAAGCTTCACGGGTATATTCATCTATGACAGTCAGCATCTTATAACTGCGACCATTTCTCAGCTTGTCATGAACGAAGTCCACGCTCCAGATGTGACGCGGATATCGTCCGTTGTACGGGCCTTGAGAATCAGATCGCCATGATCCTGAAACCATCGGTTCCATTGCCCGACATTGATTATGGTGTCATGGAAACCCTCCCACACGGAGCATGTGCAGTTGGCGGCCGTTAGACCGCCCCGGCACATGTCTTAAAACAGCTCGCGGCTCTAGTTGGACACGATCAGCCCGTCGAAAAAGACGGCATCTTCATGCAACGCCAAGCCCTTCATGGAAACCCCCATTCTCCCGTCGACTATTCG
>PTLL01000101.1 GCA_002938315.1 Alphaproteobacteria bacterium MarineAlpha3_Bin2
AAATTCGCCGCCATTTGCCGTCGGGCGCTTTGATTACGGCTTGCCAATTCGAGGTATTTTTGCGTTTGGCAAGTGTGATTGCGTCGCTAATTTTGATGTTCACATGCACCTCCTAATAAGAAGGTGAATGGTGCCCCCAGCGAGAATCGAACTCGCACTCCCTTGCGGGAACCGGATTTTGAATCCGGCGCGTCTACCAATTCCGCCACAGGGGCTCCGTGAAGCGAAGTGTCGTTGCTGCGGCGGACATCATAGTCCTAGGCAATTGCGCGTCAACAGCCTCTATATTTTGACCTCCGGGACTTAACCCGCATCGTTTGCTCTGCCTGCGCCTGCCTGCTAAACAGCGCCCATGTTAAGACGCCTGTACGACTGGACCATGGGCCTGGCCGGGCACCGCCATGCGACGCCGGCGCTGGCCGCCGTTTCCTTCATCGAAAGCTCGGTGTTCCCGATACCGCCGGATATTATGCTGATCCCCATGGTGCTGGCGGACCGGGCCAAGGCCTTCCGCATTGCGCTGGTGTGCACCCTCGCCTCGGTGCTGGGCGGGCTTTTGGGCTACGCCATCGGCGTGTTCCTGTTTGAGGAAGTCGGCCGGCCGATGCTGGAATTCTACGGCTACGGGCCGAAATTCGACGTCTTCCAGGCGAAATATAACGACTGGGGCGCGTGGGCGGTGTTCATCGCCGGTGTCACCCCGTTCCCCTATAAGGTCATCACCATCCTGTCCGGGGTGACGTCCCTGAACCTGGCGGTGTTTTTCGTTGCCTCGGTGGCGGCCCGGGGGCTCCGGTTTTTCATCGTCGCCGCGTTGTTGTGGAAATTCGGTACGCCGATCCGGGACTTTATCGAAAAATATTTAGGCATATTATTCGTTGCGTTTTGCGGGCTGCTGATCGGTGGTTTCGTGCTCATAAAATTCCTGATTTGATATGATCCAATTAGATATTCCCCGCCTGATTCCTTTCGCCGTGTTCGCGGCGTCGGTGTTCGCGCTCGGCAACGCCTATACCGCCCAGTACGCCTTCGACTTGGAACCCTGCATTCTCTGCCTGTACCAGCGCGTTCCCTATGTGGTGACCGGGGTTTTGGGCATGGGGGCGTTTTTGCTGCCCGCCCACCAAACCGAATGGAAGGCGCGGGCGGTGGTCCTTTCCAGCGTGGTCTTCCTGATCGGCGCCGGCATCGCCTTTTACCACGTCGGCGTCGAACAGCACTGGTGGGCCTCGGTGGCGGCCTGCGGTGCCCCCAGCGGCGGCGGAGAGCCGCAAACCGTCGATGAATTGCGCCAATTGCTGATGCAGGCGAAGCCGGTCAAGGCCTGCGATGAGGTGGATTGGACCTTGTTCGGTCTTTCCATGGCGACCTACAATGTTGCGTTCTCGCTGGCCCTGGCGTTGGCATCGTGTTGGGGGGCAAGGCAAATTCGGAGAGCGCCATGAGCAAGGCCCGACCATCGAACAACCTTAAGAAGGCCCCGGCCCGGACCCGGCTTCCCGGCGATCCGGATAGGCAGGAAGCAATCCGGCGCTTGATCCGGGTCGATCATGCCGGCGAATACGGCGCCGTCAGGATCTATGAGGGTCAGCTTCGGGTTCTCAAGGGGTCGGAAAAACGCCCACTGATCGAACACATGGCGGCACAGGAACGCCGCCACCTTGATGCTTTTAATGCCCTGGTGCCCGAGCACCGGGTGCGACCGACGGCGCTGCTGCCGCTATGGCACGTCGCCGGGTTCGCGTTGGGGGCGGGGACGGCGTTGCTGGGCGAAAAAGCGGCGATGGCCTGTACCGTTGCCGTCGAAGAGGTCATCGACGAACACTATGCCGGACAGGTCAAGGCGCTGGATGCGGACAAGGATGCCGGGGAGGGGGACGCGACTCTCCGCGACACCCTGGAGGAATTCCGCCTAGAAGAAGTCGAACATAAGCAGGCCGGGTTAGCCCACGGCGCCGAAGACGCCCCCGGATACGAGGTCCTGACGGGCCTGATCAAGACCGGCTCCCGCCTCGCCATCTGGCTATCGACGCGAATTTAAAACCCTCACTGTCGGCGTTTCGTCACCAGGCTGGTGATGATGCCGCGGAGCGTGCGGACTTCTTGTTCGGTGAGGCCGGCGCGTTGCAGCATGTTGCGAATATTGCGGACCATCCCCGGGCGTTTTTCGGCCACATGCAGGAAACCCGACGCGTCCAATTCTTCTTCCAGGTGCTCGAACAGGCGTTCCAGTTCGGCCTTATTGGCGGGCCGGGTTTCCTTCGGCATGGACAGGTCGTCCGCTGCCTTTTCGTCACTGGATGCTTCGGCCTTAAACCATTCGTGGCCGATGGCAAACACGGCTTGCGCCAGGTTGAGCGAGCTGAAGGCCGGGTTGACGGGGACCATGATGATGGCGTCGCTCTGCACAATGTCGTCGTTCTTAAGCCCCTTGGATTCGCGCCCGAACAGCACACCTGTGGATCCTCCCTCATTGATAAAACGATGGGCTTCGCCGGCGGCCTGGGAGGGGGTAATGACCCGGTTGGTCATGTCGCGGGGGCGGGCGGTGGCGGCGAATACCAATTGCAGGTCGGCGACGGCGTCCGCCGTGGTGTCAAACACCTGAGCGTTGTTGATGATGGTATCGGCGCCGGCCGATGCGGTGAGGGCGTCTTCGTTGGGCCATCCGTCGCGGGGGCTGACCAGGCGCAATTCGGTTAAGCCGCAATTGAGCATGGCCCTTGCCGCCATGCCGATGTTTTCACCCAGTTGCGCCTCGACCAGGATTACGGCGGGGCCGGGCGACGGCGCGAATGGTTTGGTGGAATCTGTGCCGGCCATCGCCTGGACTCTAGGAGTGACTGTCGACGGCGCCGTCCCGGTGGAGCTTGTAGATAATCGAATCACGAAGCGCGTTATAGGACGCGTCGATGATGTTGGCCGATACCCCCACCGTTGACCAATGCTCGCCGTTTTTATCCGCCGATTCGATCATCACCCGGGTCACTGCCCTGGTGCCGGCTCCCGGCGTCAGGATACGGACCTTGTAATCGACCAGGCGGAGGTCTTCCAACTGCGGGTATATGCCGCTCAGGACTTTCCTGATCGCCGCGTCAAGCGCATTGACCGGGCCGTTTCCTTCGGCAACCGCCATATGGGATTCGCCCTGGACGTCGAGCTTTACAGTGGCTTCGGACGACGTGACGAGATCACCATTTTCGTTCCAGCGGCGTTCGTCCAGGACCTTGAAGCTGGTGCAATGAAAATAATCGGGGACGGCGCCCAGGGCGCGCCGCGCCAGCAGCTCGAAACTGGCTTCGGCGCCGTCATAGGCATAGCCATTGAATTCTTGTTCCTTGACCGTTTCCACTAACTTGGCGACTCGTTTGTCTTTGGGGTCGATGTCGATGCCGGCTTCGCGGAAGCGGGCCAGGATATTGGACCGTCCAGATTGATCGGAAACGACAATGTGACGGCGGTTGCCGATTTTCTCGGGCTCAATGTGCTCATACGTCGCCGGATTTTTTTCCACCGCCGACGCATGCACACCGCCTTTGTGGGCGAAGGCCGATTCGCCGACATAAGGGGCGCTGCGGTTGGGCTGCCTGTTTAGGCGTTCATCCAACATCCGGCTCAAGTGCGTCAACCGGGTCAAGTCGTCATCGGTAAGGCCGGTTTCATACCCCATCTTGAGTTGCAGGGTCGGAATGAGGGTGACCAGATTGGCGTTGCCGCAGCGTTCCCCCAGTCCGTTTAAGGTTCCCTGGATTTGCCGCGCCCCGGCGCGAACGGCGGCGAGGCTATTGGCGACGGCGTTGCCGGTGTCATCATGGCAATGAATGCCGAGGTTGCTGCCCGGAATATGTTGGGTGATTTCGGTGACGATGCGTTCGATCTCATCGGGCAGGGTGCCGCCGTTGGTGTCGCACAGCACTACCCAGTGGGCGCCGGCGTCATAGGCCGCCTTCAGGCAATTCACGGCGTAATCCTTGTTGGCCTTGTAGCCGTCGAAAAAATGCTCGGCGTCGAACATGACGTCGTCGGATTTGGTGCAGGCGTGTTCGATGGTATCGGCGATCATTTTAATGTTTTCTTCCAGGTCCACCCCCAAAGCTATCTCGGCTTGGAAATCCCAGGTCTTGCCGAAGATGCAAATGGTTTTCGCCGGGCTGGACAACACCGCCGTCAGGCTGGGGTCGTTATCGGCGCTACGGCCGGCGCGGCGGGTCATGCCGAATGCAGTCAAACGGGCGCGTTTTAGCTCAGGCGGGTTGGCGAAGAAGGCATCGTCGGTGGCGTTGGCGCCCGGCCAACCGCCTTCGATATAATCGATGCCAATGGCGTCAAGCTCGTGGGCGATCAGCTCCTTGTCGGCGGGGCTGAAATCAATGCCTTGGGTCTGCGCCCCGTCGCGCAGGGTTGAATCGTATAGGGTGACGCGCTTGTCGCTCATAGTCGTTTCCGTAGCCATAATCGGTAGAACGCCGGAGAATGCCGAATTAACGCCCTTTTCTCAAGGATTTACGAAACCGCTGCTGATTCCCGGTCTTGGTGGGGCGTTTCTACAGGCTTATTGTAATTGTCTATAATACTATTGTATGTCCTTTTTCAGGTAACAAGTTCGCTTTTTGGGCGTGGTCCGCGGTATGAACGAAGCTTCCAACACAACGCTGGTTAGCGGCGACGGCGATGGTGAATTTCTGGCCATGCAGGATAAGGTCAGGGGTTCCAACATCGACGAAACGACTCTGTTGGCAACGGATTATCTAAATCATTTCAATGAGATCGTTATGCTGTTTGAAATGCTGCCGGACATGCCGGAAATGCTTAATGACGTTAAGGAATGGAAACCGAAAACTTATAAGGAACATTTCCATGACAGCACCATCGCCGAAAAGGACCTGGCCATCGAAGCCTATGATCACGTGCCCGACATTTACCGCCAGCCTTTCGAACAAACTATCGAGCAGATCAATTCGATGATCGCTTCAACCGTCCAGCGCCTAGAAAAAAATCTTGCGGATGATTCCATCGATGTGCTCCGGGCCAATGCCAAAACCCTAAGCCAACTGATCCAGAGACTGATGGACATGGCGTCCGCAATCATCCACGGCAGTTCCAAGACCATGGAACAATCTGAAATCGATATTCTGCTCGGCGATTAGGGGTGGGCGCTTACGCTCCTTCGGCGGCCAGAAAAATCTTGCGGCTGCTGGTTAGCAGATTGACGAAGTCTTCTGCTGAAACGGGCTTCGAAAACAAGTACCCTTGGCCGGTTTGACAGCCGAGGGCGTGCAGGAACGTGACCTGATTTTCGGTCTCGACGCCCTCGGCGATTATTTTGAGGTCCAGGTTTTGGGCCATGGATATGATTGCCCGGACGATAGCGACGGCGTCTTTTGGATCGGGCAAATTGGTGACGAAGGCGCGGTCGATTTTCAAGTTATCCAGCGGGAAACGGGTGAGATAGGGTTTTCAACAGCGCCTGATTGGCATTGCCGAGAGATTCCAACTGCTCAAGCGCCTCTTCCAGGCGCTCGGTGGTGACTTCGTCCGGTTTTTGGTCGTCGTCCATTCCCGAAACCTTCATGGTGCCGGGTGGGTTCGGCACAGACACAAAAAAACGCCGACGGAGAGTATGACAGCCCCCCGTCAGCGTTAGGCAGGAGTTTTTTCCAACCGGCTTCGAATGTCAAGGGCTGATGAAGGTACTGACCCCAAATTTAGAATTTAACCTATTGTAACTATTAGGTGTTACCCTCTGCCGCCATGTTGGAAGAAGTCGTCATTTTGACCGGTGAAGTGGAAGGTCCCCACTTCCGTGTCATGCTGGAGAGTTGCAACCCGCAACTCGTCATCATTCACGCCCAGACGCCGGAAGACTTGGAAGCGGCTTTTCGCC
>PTLL01000102.1 GCA_002938315.1 Alphaproteobacteria bacterium MarineAlpha3_Bin2
AGGAGTCATTCCGGTGGACTTGGTGGCCCATGACACTGGTAACTGGGCATGAGCTCGACGAGAGACGCTCTAAGCACAAATACCCTTGAATAGCATACTGCATGTAGTGCTCTTCGTTAGTGTTGAGCGCTATATATGGGGTGATATTTCTTTGTCTTGAGATGGATTTGCTGCTACGAATTTGTTACGATAACTGCTACGATTTGGATGTTTCTGGTGCTCTGAACCACGCAGAAAACTGCGGAAAAGTGGCGCATTAGAAGTGGGTTCGAGTCCCGTAGGGGTCGCCATTTCTCTCATTTACCGCCCGTACCTTAATCTTCCGCCAACAAGTGTTGGATGGTGCGTTATTCGGAGTGACGCAGACACGTTTGTGGGCTAAAAAATAATCGGGGGAACCATGGCTGGAAAATATAACCGAGAACAGGTGGTTGCGAGATTGCGGGCCGAACGGGATGCGGGCCGGGCCATCTACGACGCCCTTTGCGGTACCGGCATTACCGCGAAAATGGCGGCCCTAGGCGGCGCCGATCTAATTACCACCTTTAACATCGCCCATTACCGGATGCAGGGCCTGAGCTCCATGGCCGGATATTTGCCCATTGGCGACGCCAACGCCATCACCCTGGAACTGGGGGAGCGCTATATCGTCAATGCGGCCGGCGACTGCCCCGTCGTTGCCGGCGTTTTGGGAGTCGATCCCACCCGCGACATGCACCGGCATGTTGACAAGCTCGCCGATGTCGGGTTCGACGGGATCATGAACTGCCCGACGGTCGCCCTGATTGACGGCAAGCTACGGAGTGATTTTGAGGAAACCGGCATGGGCTATGAACGGGAAGTCGATGTGCTCGGCTACGCGTCCCAACGGGGCATGTTCACCAAGGCGTTCTGCACGACACCGGACGAGGCCCTGGCCATGGCCGAAGCCGGCGTCGATAACATCATCGTCCATTACGGCAATTCCTCCGGCGGCACCATTGGCTCGGAAACGGTCCTGGATGAAGATCTTGCGGTCGGAAGTACCGTCTCGGTCCTGGACGCGCTTGCCGCCAAGCACGGTGATTTGATTTTCACCTGCCACGGCGGCGCCATCGAAACGCCTGAGGATTTTGCCGCATTCCTGGTCAAGGAACCGCGCCTGCACGGCTATGTGGGCGGCTCTTCCGCCGAGCGGTTCCCCATTGAGGAATCGGTGCCCAAGGCGACCCGCGGTTTTAAGGCCGTCCCGCTGCCGAAGACCGGGTAGCCGTGTCTCGCCCTAAAATCGCCGTTCTCGCCACCCTCGACAGCAAGGATGATGCCGCCCGCTTTACCTGTGGGGTACTTAGGGATGCCGGCGCCGAACCCTGGGTGATGGACCTGTCTCTGCGTCCCCATGACAACGCCGGCGCCGATATCGGTGGTGCCGCGCTGGCCAAAGCCTCCGGCGTGACGTGGGAGGAACTGGCAGCCATGGAACGTTCCCAGGCGGCGGAAACCATGATTGCCGGTGGCACTAAATCCTTGCTGCAGAAATTCGAGACTGGCGATCTTTCCGGCGTTATCGGCGTCGGCGGGGCGAACGGTTCCACCGTGTTCTGCGCTATGATGCGGGCGCTGCCGTCCTTGTTTCCGAAGGTCATGGTGACGCCGGTCGCCGCCACCGCTGCTGTCCAATGGTACGTCGCCGAAAGTGATATCGCGATGTTTCCGACCATCGGCGATATCGTCTTGAACCGCATCACCAAGGCGGTAATGGAAAACGCGGCCTTCGCCGTTACTGGGATGGCGACGTCCTGGGACAAGCGCCGCATCAGGACCGAAGATCATCAGCCGCTGATCGGGGTGTCTTCATTCGGCAACCTGCAAAAAAGTGTCGACCGTATTACCAAATGGCTCGAGGCGCGTGGCTACGAAGTCATGCATTTCCATGCCTCCGGCCCCGGCGGCAAGGCGTTGGAGAACCTGGCCGGGCAGGGGGAACTGACCGGCGTCATCGATCTGACGACATCGGAATTGACGGACCTGCTAACCGGCGGCGTCTACAGTGCCGGTGATGGACGGCTCCGGTCGGCGGGCGCGGCAGGGATTCCCCAGGTGGTGGTGCCCGGTGCCATCGATCACACCAATTGGTGGGTCGGGGAATGCCCGGAACGTTACAAATCCCGGGAATTCTATCAATACAATGTGGAAATCCTTCTCATGCGCACCAACGCCGAGGAGATGGCGGCACTTGGCCAAATGATGGCCGAGCGCCTGAACGATGCCAAGGGGCCGGTCACCGTCATGATCCCGACGCAAGGCTTCAGCCAACACATCATCCGCGAGACCCAGGATATTGACGGCAACGCCATCGGCTCGTGGTTGCAGCCGGAAACCGACCAGGCGTTCACGGACACAATGCGTCAACACCTCACCCACGGGCGGATTGTGGAACTCGACTTTCACATCAACGACCATGAATTCGCCGACGCCTGCGTCGAAGAACTGATGAAGTCACTCGAACCATGACTCTGGCTAGAAAGGATTTTGAAACCGATGTGCTGATCGTCGGCGGCGGGGCGGCCGCCACCATGGCCGCCTTCGAGTGCGCCGAAGCCGGCGTCCGCGTTATCCAGGCTACCAAGGGCCGCGCCACGTCGGGGACGACGACGGTGGCCCGGGGCGGTTTCGCCGCCGCCATGGGCAAAGACGATAGCCCGGAACAACACCTGGCCGAAGTGTTGGAGCACGGCGGCGAACTGATCAATCCCGAACTGGCGGCCGTTTGGACCGCCGACATTGTCGAGGTGGTCAACGACATGCGCCGTTGGGGGGCGGAATTCATCCTCGACGACAACGGGGAACTGGACCTCAAAATATTCCCCGGCCACAGCCACGCCCGGGCCGTCCATCATTTTGATACCACCGGCAACATGGTGACCAAGGCGCTGTCGAAAAAACTACGCGCCGACAACCGCATCGAAAAACACTCCCTCACTTCGATCGTCGATCTGGTCAAAGACGGCCCACGCGTCACCGGGGCATGGGGGGTGGATTACAAGACAGGGACGCTCGTCGCCTACGCCGCCAAGGAAGTCATTCTCTGCACCGGCGGCGGCAGCGGCCTATTTTATGTCAATGACAACCCGCCCCAAGTCACCGGTGACGGTTATGTGCTTGGGTTTAGGGCAGGAGCGCCCTTGCTCGGCATCGAGATGATTGATTTCCAGGCGATGTGCTGCTCACCGGAGGAATTGTTCGGGTTCGCCCCCCACCCGACGGGTTTTATCAATGCGGGCGCCGTCTTTCGAAATCAAGAGGGCGAGGAATTCCTCAAGCGTTATTACCCGGATACGGCGGAACAAAGCACCCGGGCCGAGGTTATCCTCGCCATGGCCCGGGAAATCCACGCCGGCCGTGCCGGGCTCACCGGCGGCATCTTCATGGATGCGACGCAGGTGCCGAAGGAGACCATCCTCAAGCAGATCCCCCATGTGTATAAAACCTGCCTCCACCGCGGCATCGATATTTCCGAAACGCCACTGGAAGTCGCCCCCGGCAGCCACACCTGGCTGGGCGGCCTTGAAATCGACATTGATGGGAAAACGCCGGTGGCTGGCCTTTGGGCGGCGGGGGAGACGGCGGGCGGTATCCACGGCGGCAACCGCATTGGCGGCTCGGCGTTGTCGGCGTCGCTGGTCTTCGGCCGCCGGGCTGGGCGTGCTGCCGCCGCTTCGATAAATGAAGCCCCCCCGCCCGCCAGCATCCCCGATGACGCATCGGCATGGCTGGAAGAGCTGGTGAACCGTGAGGAGGGGCTCTTGTTCGCTGATATGCGGCTGCGCTGCCGTATGCTGGCCCATGAAAAATTGGGCTCGATCCGTGAAGCCGGCCCCTGCGCCGAAGCGATCGCGGAATACGAACGCATGGAAAGAGACGACATCCCGCTGATGCGGTTGTCACCGGAGGCACAGCACTCAGACAAGGCCAGAGGCCAGGATCTTGAAAACGCCCTTTCGGTCAAGAATCTGGCGCTGTTGGGCAAGTTGTTGGCGATGGCTGCATTGAAGCGTGAGGAAAGCCGGGGCGCGCATTTTCGTTTGGATTTTCCGGAAACCGATGATGCCAACTGGCGGGCGGTGACGCGGCTGGAATCGGCCCCCAACGGCGGGATCGACTTTCAAGCGGATATGGTCACTTGATTTTATAATTCGAAATTCGAGCGAGCATGAAATCCGACCACGAAACGTCCCGGAACACCGGGTCTGAATCCTCGCTGTATATTCTGACGACCCCGTGTTTGGTGTCCGGCATCGAGGACCAGCGAAGATCATCGATCTGGCGTATTTCGAGGACGCTGGCCCCGGGGCCCCGCCAGCGCACCGTCCGGTTCCTGCGATTGGGTTCCGCCGGCAGGAACGCCCAGTTGTCGAACTGCTTTCCGGGCGCACCCAAGTGTTTGGTGAAATACGTGGTAATGGCATCGAAATAGCGCGCCGGAAACAACGTGTGGACCTGATTGGCACCGCCCTCGTCATAGCGGACGATAGCCTGGGTGCCCCGGTATAAGATCGAACGCACCTGAAACGCGTCGGAGATTTCTGCTGGCCAATCCACAGGTTCAATGCAGATCACTATATGGCGCGAACCTTTCTCAACACAGATATCAGCGCCTTCCGAAGCCATCGGCTTTCCCAGCCTCAATGCCGTTATATGGCTAATTTTAGTGGGAAATTTATAAAGATCATATCTTTCGGCCATATAATAGTTTGGTCGGAAAATGTGTCCTTTCGTAACTGGACCCAATTGGAGAGAGGCTTTTCCGGCTCAAAGTTCGCTTTTGACCTGTTCGATCAGTTGCTCTAATCCTCCCCTCGGCCCCCCGTCCGGCGTCCCATCGCCGCCGTGGCGGCTCATGTAATATTCAAGAAAACGGGTAAATTCTTCGACAATCATGGCGAGGTCGGGCTCAGCGCCTTCGTCCCGGCGATGGAATTCGGCAAAGGCCGAAAAATTGGCCGCCGCGTGGCGCAAGCCCTGGGCGACCTCCTTCGCATCGACGCCATCTTGAGTGCGTGAATTGGCGACATTGATGACCTGATTGGCGATTTGGATGGAAAGGGTGTCGTCTTCGGGCTGATCAGGCATAAAATTTTCCTTAGATTGCAGTTGCGATTGTCAGCTTAACCCCCCAGGGAGAGCGTTGCCAGCTGCCTTCGGGGTAGTTATCTTTAAAATTGGAAGGTTTTATAGCCAATGTCTGAAGAAAAGCGCCGCTTGGTCACGCGTGCCGACTTTGACGGGGTCGTTTGTGGCGCCCTGTTCAATGAATTGGATATGATCGGCGACATCGTATTTGCCGAGCCCAGCGACATGCAGCAGGGAAGGTTTCCGGTCAGCGATAAAGATATCAGCGCCAACCTTCCTTATGTGGAGGGCATCCATCTTTGCTTCGATCATCACATCAGCGAAATGGAGCGGGTCGGCGAGAAGGATAACCTTATCATTGATGCCAATGCGCCTTCGGCGGCGCGGGTGATTTATAGCCATTTCGGCGGCAAGGAGAGCTTTCCAATTACGTTTAATCGTCGGCTTTAATGCGGATCGATTGCGGCTCTCCGCCACCGGCATAAGTTTCCCAAATTTTTTGATAAGCCCGTTCTAATCGGCGGACAGAGATTTCGGTGTCGAAGAGGGCCGCGGTCTTGGCATTTTCGGCAAGGCTGTCGCGTAAACGCTTTAGCTCCTCATTGTTGACGGCCAGTTTCAACGCCAGGGACCGGTAGGCATCCAAATCGGCGGCGATAAGGCTTTCCATGCCAAGCGATGTCAACATTGATGACGTCGCTCGTGACGGCACATGATCACCA
>PTLL01000103.1 GCA_002938315.1 Alphaproteobacteria bacterium MarineAlpha3_Bin2
TATGCTGCCTATGCCAGTTCCAAGGCAGCGCTGGCGCAACTTGTCCGGGTCCTGGCGCGGGAATGGGCGCCTAAGAACATCACGGTGAACGCCATCGGCCCGGCGTTGATCAAAACGCCGTTGACCGAGGGGTATCTTGCCGAGCCTGGGTTCCGCGAACAGGCCGTCGCCGTCATTCCCATGGGGCGGTTGGCCGAACCCCGGGATTTGATGGCAACGATCATTCTGCTGCTGGCTGACGGCGGTGCTTTCATCACCGGCCAGACGATTTACGTGGACGGGGGGCGGACCCTTGTCTGACGACATAAACGAAGCCATCGGCCGTTGCGTTTTCGAAAACTCGCCATGTCTTTTTCCTCCGTCGGTGTGACACAGGTGTGACAAGGCTTGTTTCTGTGATATGGATATAGGCACTAACCTATTGGAAACAAAAGATAACGCGGGCGTAGTTCAAAGGTAGAACGAAAGCTTCCCAAGCTTTAGATGAGGGTTCGATTCCCTTCGCCCGCTCCATCACCACCGTACCGATCTTCGTACTCTTGGTCGAGGGATTGGGTTTTGATCTGATCTGGTTCGGAATCGTCATGGTCGTCGAAATCAGCCTGATCACGCCCCCCATCGGGCTCAACGTCATCGTCATTAAATCAATGTTGCCGGACGTACCGTTAAAGACCATATTTAAGGGGATCACGCCGTTTTTCATTGCTAATATCGTTCGCCTCGCCCTGGTCGTGTTTATCCCGTCTCTGGCGTTATGGCTGCCCGCCTTTGTTTACGGTCTATATTAACGGCGTACCGAAACAGGCAAAGCCCATTGGCTTTTTTAATTATTTCAAACTAGGAGCACCCTATGCCCAACGACGCAGAGATGGAGAAAATAGTAAAATTGGCGCAACAGGATGTTGGCGCCCTGCGCGAGAAAATCAACGGCCTGGATGACCTGAGCCTGGATTTGATGTTCCGCAAGGCCCGGTCGCATAATGCCTGGCAAGACAAACCGGTTACCGATGAGACGCTTCATCAACTCTACGAACTCATGAAGTGGGGTCCGACCAGCAATAATTCCTGTCCGGCGCGAATCATCTTCGCGAAATCCGATGAGGCCAAGGAACGGCTGGTTTCCTGTGTCATGCCCAATAACGAAAATAAGGTTAGAACCGCCCCTGCCGTTGCCATCATCGGCACCGACATGAATTTCTATGATCAGCTGCCGAAACTTTTTCCACCCAACCCCGACGTCAATCAACGGTTTATCGATAATCCGAATTTGGTGGAACCGTTTGCCTTTCGCAACAGCACCCTACAAGGCGCGTATCTGATGTTTGCGGCGCGCGCCATCGGCTTGGATGCGGGGCCCATGTCCGGGTTCAAAAACCCAGAAGTGGATGAAGCCTTCTTCAAGGGAACCAAAATTCAATCCAACTTCCTTTGCGCGTTGGGCTATGCCGACGAAACCGGAATTTTCCAACGGCTTCCCAGGCTTGCTTTCGACGAAGCCTGTCAAATTCTGTGATGATTTGAGGAACGATTGCCATGGCGGCAGTACGAAATATTCTGTTTATCATGGCGGATCAGTTGCGCTGGGATTATCTGTCCTATGCGGGCCACAAAACGTTGCCAACGCCTAATATCGACGCTTTGGCGGCGCGTGGCCTTGATTTCAACCAGGCATTCGTCGTCCCTGGGTCCTTCAAGGTTGACGGTTTCAATGGAAAGCGGTTGACTAGCCTGATGCGCAACGGCGGCGCGGGTTTCCATGACTTCCTCCCTCGGCGTTATTATTTGCCGGACATCACACTTTTTATGCCGGTTTTTCACCTATGCTAGTAGTCCGTTCCATATATCGGGGTTGGTCGCCGTAATCGTTAATCGCATAATGCATCAGCGAACGATTATCCCACATCACCACGTCGCCTTGACGGTAGTGGTGGCGGAAGGTGAATTCCGGCTGCGTCGCGTGATCGAAAAGAAAACCGAGCAGGACAGCGCTTTCTTCATCATCGAAATTGTCCAGTCCCGTCGTCATGCCGGGGTTAACGTAAAGCGATTTGCGGCCTGTATCCCCGTGGGTGCGAACGACCGGATGGACGGCACGGTTGTCCCCTTTGAGGTCTTCTTCGATAACCACCGGCTTGGCGAACTGGGTGGCGGCGGTTTGGGCGAAGTCGTGATGGGCGTGAAGCGGCGCCAACATTTCCTTCATGGCGCCCGATAGCGCCTCATAAGCCGCCGTCATGTTGCAAAAAAGCGTGTCGCCGCCAATGTCGGGAATTTCGATGGCGTGCATGATCGAGGCCGACGCCGGGCGTTGCTTGAACGAGACGTCCGAATGCCAATAGGTGCCGGCGCCGGCGCGGCCCTTGGGTTTGCCGTTTTCGACCCGATTAGAGACCCGATATATTTCCGGATGGTCGGGATGCAAATAACGGCTGACGGTTTCCTGCAAGGGGGTCTCTCCGGGTGCCCCGAAAAGCGGCCCGAAATGGCGGCTGAACTGGATGTGTTGTTCGGTAGTCAGGGTCTGATCCCTAATCACCAGCAAGCCACCCGCATCCAGCCAGGATTGGCGGATATCTTTGGCAAGGTTCTCGCCCATGGGCTGGGCAATGTCCAATCCAGTGATTTCTGCGCCCAAGACCGGCGATAGCGGGTTGACGGTGAAGCTCATAGGCTATTTCTTACACCAACAGACGCCGCGCCAAAAGCGACTCTGGCAATGGCCCCGGATTGACCAACAAGGATCAGGCAATGTTCGAACTCACCGACATGCAAAAACAATTACAGGCATCCGCCCGCCAGCTGGCCGAAAAGGTGATCGCGCCCCGTGCCGCCGAAATTGATAAAACCGAAGAATACCCGTGGGACAACGTCCAAGCCCTCACCGACGCCGGGTTTATGGGAATGACCATTCCCGAATCCCACGGCGGCTTGGGCCTGAACTATATGGACACGGTTCTGGTGGTTGAGGAAATGGCCAAGGTTTGCGGCGTCACCGCGCGCATCGTCGTTGAAGGCAACATGGGCGCCGTCGGTGCGATCATGAAATTCGGCACCGAGGCGCAGAAGATACTGGCCGCCGGGCTGGTGCTCAAGGGTGACAAGCCGGCAATTTGCATTACCGAGCCGGGCGCCGGAAGTGCTGCGTCGGAAATGACCACACGCGCTGATAAGAAGGGCGACGGGTATTTGCTCAACGGCACCAAGCACTGGATCACCGGCGGTGGCGTGTCGAAGCTGCATTTGATTTTCGCCCGTGTTTTCGAAGACGGCGAGGCTCAGGGCATCGCTGGGTTTGTCTGTGTCCGCGATCCCGACAATGGGATCGAGCCCAAGGGCCTGAGGATCGGTGCCCGTGAACCGGCCATGGGGCTCAGGGGCATTCCCGAGACCGAAATCATTTTCGAAGATTTGGAAATTCCCGCTGACATGATGCTGGTGCCGCCCGATGGTCTGCGGCGCGGCTTCGCCGGCTTAATGACCGCCTATAACGGGCAGCGGGTGGGGGCGGCAACGGTGGCCTTGGGCTTGGCCCAGGGGGCGTATGAGCTGGCCTTGGACTATGCCCGCGATCGCCAACAATTCGGACGACCCATCGCCGAGTTCCAAGGCCTGCAATGGATGTTGGTGGATATGAGCATCGGCATTGAGGCGTCCCGGCAGTTGATACATAAAGCCGCCGCCAGCGCCGAGGCAGGAAACGGTTCCGGCTTTCCCGATATCACGCAGGCCGCCCAGGCCAAGGTGATGGCATCGGAAACGGCAATCAACGTGACCAACGATGCCCTTCAAGTGTTTGGCGCGGCGGGCTAT
The DNA here is from genome assembly GCA_002938315.1 of Alphaproteobacteria bacterium MarineAlpha3_Bin2. Classification (GTDB taxonomy): domain Bacteria; phylum Pseudomonadota; class Alphaproteobacteria; order Rhodospirillales; family Casp-alpha2; genus Casp-alpha2. Next base: position 3,811 of record PTLL01000103.1, read on the forward strand.
TCGCGCAACCTGCCGCTGGAGCGCATGGTGCGGGATGCACGCATGTTCACCATCGGCGGCGGCACGGCGCAAATTTTGCGGACCGTCATCGCCTCTCAAATTCTCGGCATCAAGCTGCCGCAGACCCGGGATGGGCATTTAAAGTTGGCGGAAAAAGAGGGTGTGAAGAAAAAAGGCTAAAGGATTAAACCGCCACGGCCTCTTGGCAATCGAGAAGCCCATCAACGGTGGCCATCATATCGTCATCGGTGAATGGTTTGGCCAGGGTAAGGTCAGCACCTTGCAGGGTTGCGGCCTTCAAAGCCTTGTTCTTATCCATGGCTTCGACACCGGCGGAAATGGCGATAATTTTGATAGTCGGCCAGCATTTCTTGACCTGGGCAATCTCCGCGATGCCGCCTATGCCAGGCATGAAGATGTCGATCACCGCCAAATCAAAATGCATGCGGGCCATATCCGAAAACACCGCCTCCATGGTTTCCGATTCCAACGTTTGAAAGCCGTTTTTCAACAGCACGTCGGAAACGAAAGTACGGATGGTCGAACTGTCGTCAATAATGAGGATGGTTTTTCGTTTATTCAACATGGCCGGAAGTTATTCAGTATGCGGTTAATCGAAAAAACTGTCGATGTCGGCTTGGGATATGGCCGGGCCGTTGATCTGTGGGCCTTCCAAGGTGATGTCGCCATCGATACGGTTGATGCATTTGCCCTTGGCTAGAATTCTGGGCGCGCTTTTACCACCGGCCACCTTGGAAACACCGGCAAACGTATTGCCGACGGCGGAAACGGTACGGGAAATATTGCTGATCCGCTGACCGGTCAGATCCTGGAACGAGCAGGCCTCGAAAATGTCACCGGTTTGTTGGTTAATTTTTTGAAGCTTCGACTTGGTACCGCGTTCCTTGGTTTTAGCGGCAATGGCGTCGGCGGTATCCTGAATTGCTTCGCAGGCGGTCAACATGGCGTCGGTGGCGTCGGCGATTTCGTCTCTCACGGCGTCCAATTCCTCAAGCGTCGCGGTAAATAGGTCTGCAGCGCCGTGCTGCGCCCTGAGACCGTCAAGCTCCCGGCGAATCGCGGTCATTCTGTGGTGCAGGGTGGCGCTTTTTCCGGCCGTTGCCGGTTTCGTTTTTTTGCTTTTAGAGGGACTGGCCATTGTCCGGCTTCCTCATTACATAATCATTCCCAGGGCATACGTCCAAACAGCCTAATGATTTGATGTTTTCGGAGAAGGTTACGGATGCATCGAAAAGTTTCAAAATGTGTCATAAACAGGTACAAGCCTAGCGAAGGACGGGAGGGGTTGAGCATGGAAAAAGTTCGAAAAACAGAAGAAGAATGGCGCCAACAGCTGACGGCGGAACAATTCGATGTCTGTCGACGGAAAGGGACTGAACGCCCATACACCGGCGAATATGAAAATGCCAAAGATGCCGGCGTTTATGTCTGTGTGTGCTGTGGCCAGGAATTGTTTTCTTCATCCCATAAATTTGATTCCGGCACCGGCTGGCCCAGTTTTTGGAAACCGGTGGCCGAGGATGCAGTGGGTGAGAAGGCGGATAACGGCATGTTCATGCGACGCACCGAGGTCCTATGCCCCCGTTGTGATTCCCACCTGGGCCATGTTTTCGACGATGGACCAAAACCGACGGGCATGCGCTATTGCATCAATTCGGTGTCATTGAAGCTGGAGCCGGAAAAAAGCTAAGGCGGCGGTTCCCACGGCTTGCCGCCGCCCCCCGGCTGCGGTTCTCGTTGCGG
>PTLL01000104.1 GCA_002938315.1 Alphaproteobacteria bacterium MarineAlpha3_Bin2
CGAAAACGGTGTCGTCAAGGATATTGCCACCGAAGATCCCCCAACAGCCGAAGCGACCGGCGCCGAGGCGATGCTGGATAAAATTGCGGCCGCATAACGGGTCTGCGACTGCATTGACACTAGTGCAAAGAGCCAACTGTGAAGCTACCGCCGGTCATGCAGAAACTCCAAAGTGGGGAAAGTCCCCTTACTGGAAAAATGGCCCTTCTATTCGGGGGCCACTCTATTTCTTATGGAATATAAAATACCCCAAAACCCGATTAATAGGTCAAAATTATTTAAGGTTGAGCGTTTGCCGCTCATACCCTAAGCATAAAAAGAGCCCACTAAGCGGGCTCTTTTTCACCGATTTTTAGGAGTATTTATGCGCTTGCTTGCGCTTTCGCCTTTTTTATCCGCTTTTTTAGCCGCAAGGTTTCAACTGGAAGGTCGGCATCACGGGTATCCAACAGAAAGGCGTCCAGGCCCCCCTTTTGTTCCACCGTGCGCAAGGCATAGGCGGAAACCTTTAGGCGTATCGATTGACCTAACGAATCGCTAAAAAGCGACGTTTTCTGAAGGTTAGGTAGGAAACGGCGGCGGGTCTTATTGTGGGCGTGGCTGACGTTATTTCCCGTCTGCACGCCGCGGCCCGTAAGCTGGCAACGTCTGGACATTCTTATCGATCCCTCGCGGATTAAGTCGAAAACCGCAACGGCGGCTTCAAGAGGCGGTTTTTTAGGCCACACCCCACCAACAGTCAAGGGTTTAGCCGGAGTTTAGCCGGTGGCGAAACCTTGTTCCCATGCCTGACGTCGCTTAGACTTGGCGTTCTTATTTGCTGAACATTTTTTGGTTCGTCCCAATGCCCTTAGACACCGAAACCGCCGTCCGTCACGATTGGACCATGGGTGAGGCCGAAGCCTTGTATCATCGGCCCTTTAACGACCTTCTTTTCGATGCCCAAACCCTTCACCGACGCTATTTTGACGCCAATCAGGTGCAACTGTCGCGGTTGATATCGATCAAGTCCGGCGGTTGCCCCGAAGATTGCGCCTACTGCCCGCAATCGGCCGGATATGACACCGATGTAACAGCCGAAAAGCTGATGGAAGTAGATAAGGTGGTGGCCGCCGCACGTCAGGCTCGCGACGACGGGGCGACGCGCTATTGCATGGGCGCGGCCTGGCGCAATCCGAAGGATTCCGACTTGGAAAACGTTTGTGCCATGGTTGAAGAGGTGCGGGCGCTGGGACTGGAAACTTGCGCCACCCTCGGCATGCTGAGTGAACCGCAAGCCATGAAGCTGAAGCTAGCCGGGCTCGACTACTACAATCACAACCTCGACACATCGGAAGAATTCTACGGCGACATCATCACTACCCGCACCTATCAGGACCGCCTCGACACCTTGGAAAACGTCCGCCGGGCCGGGATCAATGTCTGCTGTGGCGGCATTGTCGGCCTCGGCGAAAGCCGCCAGGACCGGGCCGGATTGTTGGTCAAGCTAGCCAACCTGAATCCGCACCCGGAAAGCGTACCGATTAACATGTTGGTGCGCGTCGAAGGCACCCCGCTTGAAACCGTCCCCGACCTGGACGGGATCGAGTTCGTGCGCACCTTAGCCACAGCCAAAATCATGATGCCGGCATCGGTGATCAGGCTTTCGGCCGGTCGCCAGGAAATGACCGATGAGATGCAGGCGCTGTGCTTCCTGGCTGGCGCCGGATCCATTTTTGTCGGCGACAAACTGCTGACCACCGCCAACCCCGACGGCGACACCGACAACAAGCTGTTCGACCGTTTGGGCCTTCGCCCGGCGCCGGCGGAAGGAAAACCGGCCTAACCTCAATGAACCCCCAGCCCCTTCAAACAGGTACAGGCGCCCGACCAACGTCGTGGCTGAAAGATGGCTATGCCAAAATCTGGATGCCTTATACCCAGATGGAAACGGCGCCGTTGCCCCAGGCCGCCGTTGCCACGGAGGGCACCCGGATCACCTTGGCCGATGGCAACCAATTGATTGACGGGGTGGCGTCGTGGTGGTCGGCGTGCCACGGCTACAACCACCCCCATATTCAGGCCGCCGTAATCGCCCAAGTCCAGCAAATGCCGCACGTGATGCTGGCTGGCATGGGCAATGAGCCTGCCTTCACCCTGGCCCAGCGGCTGGCCGCCCTGACGCCAAACGGGCTAGAGAGGGTTTTCTTTTCCGAATCCGGCTCCGTTTCGGTCGAGATCGCCATGAAAATGGCGGTCCAGTACTGGCTCAACCAAGGTGGACCTGAGAAAACCAAGTTCATCTGTTTCAAGGGCGCTTATCACGGCGATACCATCACCGCGATGTCCGTCGGCGACCCCGAGGATGGTATCCACGGTCGCTTTTCGGGCTTGGTGCCGGACCAGCCCCGCACCCCCCTGCCCCGCGATGATGCGTCACGCGAAGCGTTCGAGACGTTCGTCGCCGAACATGCCGACCGCTGCGCCGCGATGATTCTGGAACCGTTGGTTCAGGGCGCCGGCGGCATGATCTTCCATGATCCGAAAACGCTCCGGGCCGTGCGTGAGGCCTGTGACCGCCACGGTCTGTTGCTGATCCTGGACGAAATCATGACCGGGCTTGGCCGCTTGGGCACCCTGTTCGCTTGTGAGCAAGCCGCGGTGATACCCGACATTATGACGCTGTCGAAATCGCTCACCGGCGGCACGCTCCCTTTGGCCGCGACCATTGCCAGTACCAGCGTTTTCGAGGGTTTCCTTTCGCCTAAACTGGATCAGGCGCTGATGCATGGACCCACCTTCACCGGCAACGCGCTGGCCTGCGCGGCGGCCAACGCGTCACTGGACTTATTCGAAACCGAGCCCCGGCTTGAGCAGGTGAGAACCATCGAAGCCCACCTTGGCCAGGCCCTGGAACCCTGCAGGCAAATGAACGGCGTCGTCGATGTTCGGGTCCTAGGCGCCATCGGCGTCGTCGAATTGGAAACCATTGCCGACATGAACGGCCTACGGGCGCGCTTTATCGACGCCGGCTGCTGGATCAGGCCGTTCGGCAACATCGTCTACCTGATGCCGGCCTTTACCATCGGCGAGGACGATTTGGCGCGATTGTGCGAAACCGTTGTGCGCGTGGTTGGGGAGCATTGATATTTCCGAGTCTCTAAACGCTTTCGCGGAAAATAAACTGGCCGCCCTCAAACAGCGGAACCTGCTGCGCACCCTGGCCGAGACCGAACGCCTGGGCCCCGTCGAGGTCCGGCGCGGGGGTAAGCGGCTGATTTCCTATTCCTGCAACGATTACCTCAACCTCAGCCAGCATCCCAAGATCAAGGCTGCCGCCATCGAGGCGACGGAGAAACACGGCGCCGGGTCCGGCGCGTCGCGGCTGGTCACCGGTAATCACCCGCTCTACGCCGTGCTGGAGGAAAAACTGGCGGCGCTGAAGGGGGCCGACGCGGCGTGCGTGTTCGGCTCTGGTTATCTTGCCAATACCGGTATTATTCCGGCGTTGATCGGCCCGGACGACATGGTCTGCATCGATGAACTCAGCCATGCTTGCATTTATGCCGGCGGCAGGCTGACCGCCGGCGCGGTCCACATGTTCCGCCACAACGACGCCGGGCACTTAGCCGAAATCCTAAAAGCCCACCGTGCCGACCATCCCCGGGCGCTGATCGTCACCGACGGGGTGTTTTCCATGGACGGCGACCTAGCGCCGCTGGCGTCCTTGTCCGACGTCGCCGCCGAACACGATACTTGGTTGATGACCGATGACGCCCACGGCATCGGCGTCGTCGGCGGCGGCCGGGGATCCAGTTTCGTCAATGGCGGCGCCAATGGCAGTGGGGGCCGGGTGCCGTTGCAGATGGGCACACTGTCGAAGGCTATCGGCGCCTACGGCGGCTATCTATGTGCCAGTAAGCCGGTGATCGATCTAATCAGGACCCGGTGCCGGACACTGATCTATTCCACCGCCCTGCCACCGGGCACGGTAGCGGCGGCGATTGCGGCCCTGGACCTAATCCGCGACGACCCCGAGTACGCCGCCCTGCCACTGAAAAAAGCCAAGGACTTTACCGCAATGCTGGGTCTGGCCGACGCCGAAAGCCCCATCGTCCCCATCGTGTTGGGTGATACCCAACGCACCTTGGACGCATCGAAGACGCTGGAAGACGAAGGTTTTTTGGTCATCGCCATCCGCCCGCCGACGGTGCCGGACGGCACTGCCCGGCTGCGCGTCACCTTCACCGCCGCCCATGACGATGATGACATTGCCCGGCTGGCGGAACGTATTAAACCGCTCATCATCGATGCGCCGTGAAAACGCTGTTCATCACCGCCACCGGCACCGACACCGGCAAGACATATGTGACCGCCGCTCTTAGCCAGGCACTTTCGGCCAAGGGGAGATCCGTTCGGGTCCTGAAACCTGTCATCAGCGGGTTCGATGAGTCCGATTTTCAAGACACCGACACCGCCGTGTTACTGAATTCCGCAGGCCTTTCCGCCACCAAGGAAGCCGTCGAGGCCACCTCACCGTGGCGGTTCAAAGAGCCCTTGTCGCCGGACATGGCGGCCGGGCGGGAGGGCCGCGAAATCGACTGTAAGTCGCTGGTCCGGTTCTGCCTGAAAGCGCAAGCGGGTAACGAGGATTGCCTGCTCATCGAAGGCATCGGTGGCGCCATGGTGCCCTTGGACGCCACCCATACCGTTCTCGATTGGATAGCGGAATTGAAAGCCCCGGCCTTGGTCGTCTGTGGGTCGTACCTGGGAACCCTCAGCCACACGCTTACCACCATCGCCGCCCTGCGGGGCCGCGATATCACTATCGCCGGTGTCGTGGTCAGTGAATCCGAAGAAAGCCCGGTGCCGGTCAGCGAGACCGCCGACACCCTGACCCGGTTCCTGGACGGCCTGAAAATCGCCACGGTGTCCCGAAACGCCGGCCCCGAAAAGGTTCTGGCGGCGGTTTCAGAAATGACCGGGCTGTAATCAGGGCTAGCGGCGATCAACGCGCCTGCATCACCTTTTCGTGTCAAACGCTTCCCATTGTGAATCCAGTGCGCCAAACTGAAAACCCAGACATTAACGTGGGTAATAAATTGGAACCGCAATTGAAACCAACCCGAGGCCGCTACGGCGTGGTGATCGGCTGGATCCTGCCGGTGGTTGGTGCGGCGCTGGCGATTGCCACACTATCCTGGCTTTACCAAGGCATCGACCTG
>PTLL01000105.1 GCA_002938315.1 Alphaproteobacteria bacterium MarineAlpha3_Bin2
AGGTCATCGGCATAACGAAGGGTGTTGTTCCAATAGAAGTTCGAGTTCTCGGCTTCGGAAGCGTATTCCAGGATCGCCTGGAGCTCTTTCGAAAGGCCATTGAACTTCTTCTTGTTGAAGGTAACCTCGAAGCATTCCTGGGACTGGTGGAAACTGGCCAGGTGATAATGCTTGGAAACGTCCTGCATGCCGAAGTCGCTGTCGGAAGTCGGGTTGTTGAACTCGGCGGCATCGATCAGGCCGCTCTTCATCGCCGGTTGGATTTCACCGCCCGGTAATTGCACAACGGACAAGCCCATTTCATTCATCACGTCAGCCGCCAGGCCAACGGTGCGATACTTAAGGCCCTTCATCTGGGAAGAGGCCTTGATCTGCTCTTTAAACCACCCCAACGGCTGCGCCGGCATCGGGCTGTTGAAGAAGCTGACCAGGTTAAGGCCGAGGGAACCCATCAACTCATTGAAGAGACCCATGCCGCCGCCATAATGGATCCAGCCGAGCATTTCCTGCGCCGACCAGCCGAAGCAGGGGCCGGTACCGAACAGGGAAGCCGCAGGCGACTTGGAATACCAATACGCAGGCACGTAGTGGGCGCCATCGAGAACGCCACGGTGAACGGCATCCTGCATCTGGCTGGTTTTAACGACGGAGTTAACCGAAAGCAGATCGATTTTCAGACCCTTACCGGCCATTTGGTTAACGCGATCGACATAGCTTTTGGCGTTTTCCAGGAAAATGCCACCGCCCCACGCCGCCTGAACCTTCAGGGTCGTTGTTTTGGCCATGGACACATTCGGCATTGCCAAGGTGGCAGCGCCGGCGCCGGCAGCAATAGTGCCGGTTTTAAGGAATTTACGCCGTGAAACTTTAGACTTCTTAATAGCCATTTGTAATCCTCCCTATGGATTAGCTTTGATAAAGATCGAACCATTCGACCCCATGGGACGCTTAAGTAACGCCTTCATGGATTATAGATTTGCGGGAAACTCGCGAGATGTTTTGCCAGTTTTCCGGCCACGTTCGCCACTTTCAAATAAGTAATGAAAGTGACAAATGCTGCCAGTACTTTTTAGCATTCTTTGCTGGATGGCAAGGTATTTCACGGGACCAATTCAATTTTGCAAACACGCACAATCGATTGGCGTTTCTCCCCCTTAAGAGTCCTCCCTTTTATTGCCTTGGCCTTAAGAAGCCGCTAGCAACTGTTCCCGGAACTCCCCGCCCCAAGATTAAGAAATTGTGGCATGCCAAATACCAAACCGCAACAGGCGATTAAGCGACCCGGTCGCCCGGTTCGCGGCCGGCGAAATAGGCATCCAGGTTGTCCAACGCTCTAAACCCCATGGCATCACGGGTTTCCGCCGTGGCACTGCCGATATGGGGTAACAGGAATGTGTTCTTCAAATCCCGGTATCCAGTATGGATGTCAGGTTCGTTGTTGAAAACGTCCAGCCCCGCCGCCGCCAGTTTTCCCGACGCCAGCGCCCCGATCAGGGCGTCATCGTCGACCACGCCGCCCCGCGCGGTGTTAATGACCACCGCACCATCAGGAAGTTGTGAAATAACCCCCGCATTTAGCATTCCTGCCGTTTCCGGCGTGTTGGGGCAATTGAGTGACAGGAACTGGCAAAGCGGCAGCATGTCTTCAAGGTTGTTGTGATAAATGGCCCCGTCCTCAAGGTCTGGGGCTAGTCGGCTGCGGTTATGATAATGAATTTCCATGCCGAAACACTTTGCCCGCCGGGCCACCATTTGGCCGACCCGGCCCATGCCGACAATTCCTAGGCGTTTGCCGGTGACTTGCACCCCGACCATGAAACTGGGGCTCCAGTCCTTCCATGTCCGGGTGCGGACAAGGGTTTCGCCTTCACCGGCGCGCCTAGCCGCCCCCAATAACAATAATATGGCGATTTCAGCAGTCGCATCCGACAGCACATCGGGGGTGTTGGTGACGACGATGCCCTTATCCTTGGCTGCGGCAAGGTCGCAATGGTCAACCCCGACGGAAAAATTGGCAATGATTTTAACATCATTGGGGAGCTGGGCGATCATGTCCGAATCAAATTTTTCCGTGTGGCAGGGGAGTATTCCTTGGGCCCCTTGGACGCGCTCGATCAATTCGTCCTTGGAATAAAGGGCGTCATCGGGATTGAGTCTGGCCTCATAGTCGCTTTTGAGTCTGGCCTCCACTGCATCAGGTAGTTTGCGGGTGACCAGGATGACCGGCTTGTCGCTCATGGATGGAAAACTCCTTGGATCAAAACATTTTGCATTGGTTTTGGGGGTTTTAGCACATCGTTCCACAGAATCGAGTCACGGTTTTCAGAACCCTGATGTAAGGGGTAATTAGTCCGTTGCGCTCACACCATATCTAATTCATCTTCGCAGTTGCACAATCGAAGATTAATATCTAAAAATGGACAAAATTCACTAACCCAAGGAGATATTTATGAGTTTCACCATTGTTGAGCAGTGTCAGGCTCGACTCAATCGTTCCGAGCTTGCGGTCCCGGGATCTAATCCGACCTTTATGGAAAAGGCCGCGACAAGCGCCGCCGATGTGATTTTCCTCGACCTTGAGGACGCCGTCGCCCCGGATGACAAGGTTCAAGCCCGCAAGAACATTATCGAGGCACTTAATGATCTCGATTGGGGCAGTCGCACATTGTCAATAAGAATCAATGGTTTAGATACCCATTACATGTACCGCGACGTCGTTGATATTATTGAACAAGCCGGCCAGCACCTGGATTTGATCATGATCCCCAAGGCCGGTACGGCGGCCGACATTTACGCCTTGGATATGCTAGTCACACAAATCGAAGACAACATGAAGTTGGAAAAGCGCATCGGTTTTGAGATGATCATCGAAACGGCGCTCGGCATGGCCAATGTCAACGAAATTGCCGGTGCATCGAAGCGCAATGAGGCGCTGCATTTCGGGGTTGCTGACTATGCCGCTTCGACCAAGGCCCGGACCACGGTGATTGGTGGCCCCAACAAGGATTACCACGTGCTGACCGATGCCGACACAGACGGCAACCGCGATGTTCATTGGGGCGATATGTGGCATTACCCGATTGCCAAGATGGTTGTCGCCGCTCGTGCTTATGGGCTTCGCCCCATCGACGGGCCGTTCGGTGATTTTTCCGACCCGGATGGGTACGCCGCCCAATCTAAACGCTCATCCACCCTTGGATGTGAGGGGAAATGGGCGATCCACCCTAGTCAGGTTGAATTGGCCAACGATCTGTTTAGCCCCAGCGAGGAGGATGTGACAAAGGCTCAGCGCATTATCGAGGCCATGGAACAGGCCCAGAAAGAAGGCAAGGGTGCCGTCGCGCTTGATGGCCGGTTGATCGATATCGCCTCGATCAAGCAAGCGGAAGTAATGGTTCAAAAGGCTGAACAGATTAAAGCCGCGGGTTAAACGAGACAAATAATGTGGCAAATAGGGCGGCGGGTTTTTCCCACCGCCCTTTGCTTTTGCGCCTGCTGATTGTGTGTTAGAGACATCAACATGCATAGCTATCTAGATTTCGAAAAGCCCATTGCCGAGCTGGAAGGCAAAATCGAAGAGCTGCGTCATTTGACCGGTTCCGCCGAGATTAATATTGCCGAGGAAGTCTCAAAGCTACAGGGCAAGATCGATAAACTTCTCGTTCAGGCCTATTCAAAGCTGACGCCATGGCAGAAGACCCAAGTCGCGCGCCATCATGACCGCCCCCATGCCCTAGAGTACGTCACGGCGCTAATTGACGATTTTACCCCCCTTGCCGGAGACCGGCAGTTTGCCGAGGATTCCGCAGTGATCGGCGGGTTGGGCCGTTTCAAGGGCAACTCGGTGGTCGTCCTTGGCCACGAGAAGGGATCCGGCACTGAGGGCCGGTTGAAACATAACTTCGGCATGGCCCGGCCCGAGGGCTATCGCAAGGCGCAGCGCCTGATGATGCTGGCCGACCGTTTCGCTTTGCCGGTCATTACCCTGATTGATACGCCGGGGGCCTATCCGGGGGTCGATGCCGAAGCCCGTGGACAGGCGGAAGCCATTGCCCGCAGCATTGAGACCTGTGTCGGACTTCGGGTGCCGATCGTCAGCGTCATTATCGGCGAGGGCGGGTCCGGCGGCGCCATGGCGTTGGCCGCCGCCAATACCATCTTGATGCAGGAACATGCCATTTATTCGGTGATCTCACCGGAAGGCTGTGCGTCGATCTTGTGGCGAGATAGCGAAAAGAACGAAGACGCAGCCAATGCCTTGAAACTGACTGCGGATGACCTTTTAGAACTTGGGGTCATTGATAAGATCATCAGTGAGCCTATCGGTGGCGCCCATCGCAACAAACAGGCCGCCATTGCGACCGTCGGTACCACCATCGAGGATGCGCTGGCGGAACTTTCAGGGATTGACGGCAGTATCCTGAAGACCCGCCGCCGGGAAAAATTCCTGGAAATGGGGAGCAAGGGGTTAAGCTAGGGCCTCGCCCTAAACGGAAATAGATATGTCAGACGACGGTAGCCAATATTATTCACTGACCGGCAAGCGTGTATGGGTCAACGGTTATCGCGGTATGGTCGGCCAAGCATTGGTTCGCCGTCTTGAAACCATCGATTGCGAAATTCTCAAGACCACCAGTGACGATCTGGACTTGCGCAGGCAAGCCGATGCCGAAGACTGGATGAACGACTCGAAACCCGAGGCTGTGTTCCTGTGCGCCGCCACCGTCGGCGGCATTATGGCTAACGATACGCGTCCGGCGGAATTCCTTTACGATAATCTGGCGATTGAGGCCAACGTCATTCATGGCGCCTGGCGGGCTGGCGTTGAAAAACTCCTGTACCTGGGCACAGGCTGCATGTATCCCCGCGAAGCGCCACAGCCGATACCCGAAGATTGCCTTTTAACCGGCCCGTTGGAACCAACCAACGAATGGTATGCCGTCGCAAAGATTGCCGGCTTAAAGATGTGCCAAGCCTACCGCCGTCAATATGGCTGCGATTTTATCACCGCACTGCCGACCAATTTGTATGGGCCGGGCGATAATTTCGATCCGCAAGACTCCCACGTTATCCCGGCGCTGATACAAAAGGCCCACGCCGCCAAGACCGAAGGCGCTAAGTCCATGGAGGTCTGGGGCAGCGGTGCCCCATTGCGTGAATTTCTTTATGTGGATGACGCC
>PTLL01000106.1 GCA_002938315.1 Alphaproteobacteria bacterium MarineAlpha3_Bin2
CACCATTGGCTCGGACGCCGGCGGCGTCATCGAAGCGGTCGGCGACGACGTCACCGATTTCAAGGTCGGCGATCGCGTCACCTACGCCATGAACATCGGCGCCTATTCCGAAGCGCGAACCATGAGCACCGACAAGTTGGTTCATGTGCCTGACGGCATTGACGACAATGTCGCCGGCGGCATGATGTTGCAGGGGATGACCGCCTATTACCTGCTGCATAAGACGTATCCGGTCAAAGCCGGCGATACCATTTTGATCTACGCCGCCGCCGGCGGGGTCGGTCTGATCATGTGTCAGTGGGCCAAGCTTCTTGGCGCGACCGTCATCGGCTGTGTCGGTTCAGAGGAGAAAGCTGAGTTGGTTAAAGCTAATGGTTGTGATCATCCGATCCTCTACCGCGACGAAAGCGTATCGGAACGGGTCAAGGAAATCACCGATGGCGAGGGCGTGCCCGTGGTCTATGATTCTATCGGTAAATCAACGTTCATGGATTCGCTGGATTGTCTCCGACCCGAAGGCGTGATGACGACTTTCGGCAACGCCACCGGCACCGTTGAGCCGTTCCCGATGGGCATCCTAGCAGCGAAAGGATCGCTGTACGTGACCCGCCCGACGCTGGCCACCCACACGGCAACACGCGAGCGTTTAGAGGAATGCGCTGCCGCGTTGATGGGAGTTGTCGAAAGCGGACAGGTCAAGGTCACCATTAACCAGACCTATGCCCTTGAAGACGCCGCCAAGGCGCATATCGATCTGGAGGCACGCAAGACAAGCGGATCGTCCGTGCTGCTTCCTTAAATCCGGCGGCGGAAACGCCGCTAGGTGTTCATGGAGTCGAAGAAGTCGGAATTGGTCTTCGCGTGTTTGAGCTTCTCGAGTAGGAAGTCCATGGCGTCGGTGACGCCCATGGGCATCAAGATGCGGCGCAGTACCCACATCTTCGACAGCACGGCTTGGTCGACCAGCAGTTCTTCCTTGCGGGTACCCGATTTGGTGATATCGATGGTCGGCCAGGTGCGCCGGTCGGACAACTTGCGGTCAAGGATGATTTCCGAGTTACCGGTGCCCTTGAATTCTTCGAAGATGACCTCGTCCATACGCGACCCGGTTTCGATCAGCGCGGTTGAGATAATGGTCAGGGAGCCGCCTTCTTCGATGTTGCGCGCGGCGCCGAAAAACCGTTTCGGGCGTTGCAGGGCATTGGCATCGACGCCACCGGTCAATACCTTGCCCGATGACGGCACCACGGTGTTGTAGGCGCGCGCCAACCGGGTGATGGAATCCAGCAGGATCACCACATCACGTTTGTGTTCGACCAGGCGCTTGGCTTTTTCGATGACCATTTCGGCGACCTGCACATGACGCACCGCCGGCTCATCAAAGGTGGAGCTAATGACCTCGCCCTTAACGGAGCGGTCCATGTCGGTGACTTCTTCCGGACGTTCATCGATCAGCAACACGATCAGATAGACTTCCGGATGGTTGAGGGAGATGGAATGGGCAATATTCTGCAACATCACCGTTTTACCAGTGCGCGGCGGCGCCACGATCAAGGCGCGCTGGCCCTTGCCGATGGGGCAGATCAGATCAATGACGCGAGTTGTGGGATCCTTCAATTCCGGGTCGTTTTGCTCCATCTCCAGGTGTTCGTCAGGATAAAGCGGCGTTAAGTTGTCAAAATTGATGCGGTGACGAACATCGCCGGGATCGGCGAAATTGATTAGATTGATCTTCAACAAAGCAAAATACCGCTCGCCTTCCTTGGGCGAACGGATTTCCCCTTCTACGGTGTCACCGGTCCTCAAGGCAAAGCGCCTAACCTGGCTGGGCGACACATAAATATCATCCGGGCCGGGCAAGTAATTGACTTCCGGGCTCCGCAAAAAGCCGAAGCCGTCCTGAAGAACCTCAAGCACCCCAATGCCGAAAATGGCGACATCGTTATCAGCCAGTTGCTTGAGAATCGCGAACACCGTGTCCTGCTTGCGCAGCGATGAGGCGTTTTCGATTTCCAGTTCTTCGGCAAAGGCCAGAAGATCGCCTGGAGATTTCGTTTTAAGTTCTTGAAGATTCATAAGGCATATCTTTGAGTTTACAGAGGAAAAATAAGTCGTGACGGCCCGACAGAACGGCACAGCGTCAGGTGATTCTATCGGGCGGATTCCGGTAAAATGGGCAGGAAGCCCAAAAGGCGGGAAGGGGAGCGAAAGAAAAAATAGAAAGAATTGCCGGAACCGACAGAACGCCGGAAGGAATAAAGCAATCCAACCCGGCCTGTCAATTGTAGAATGCGGATGACGACAGAGTTATTGGTTAATTAAAACGGCCGAACGATCACGAAAATCACGATTCCGATCATCAATAGCGTCGGCACTTCATTGGCGATACGGTAAAATTTCTGCGGGCGGGTATTGCGGTCTTCGGCAAATTCACGCCGCCATTTGCCCATGGCCATGTGCGCCACCAACATCAGCACGACAAAAGCCAGCTTGGCATGCAGCCAGCCTTCGTCCCAAGGCGTATTGTTATCCATCAACATCAGCCCGCCGAAAAGAAATGATGCCAACATTGCCGGATTCATGATCAATTTCAAAAGCCGGCGCTCCATGATTTTCAGGGTTTCCGATACCTCTGATCCCACCGCCGCGTCGGTGTGATAAACGAACAACCGGGGCAGATACAGCAGACCAACCATCCAGGCGATAACGCTGATGATATGCAGCGACTTTAGCCAAAGATAGATATCCGCCGAAAATTCCACCATGGCCTCCCCCATTCCACTTATAACCCTAAAGCGGACATTGCCCATGTTCAGGTGGACATTGCCGCCCGCCAGCCGACGAACAGGTTTCATTATCCCCGTTAAGGGCGGCAACGGCAATCCGCGCAAGGGCGGAAATAAACGCCTCTTCAATACCAATGGTGGGAACCCGTATATAGGCTGGAATGGCAAGGGCCTGGGCTATTTTCCGGTATTCGATATCCAGCTCCACCAACGTTTCGGAGTGTTCGGAAACAAAGGCGATGGGCACCACCACCACCACAACCCCATCGTTGCTGGCGCGTCTAAGTTCATCATCCAGGGAGGGGCCGATCCATTTAAGCCGCCCAACCCGGCTTTGGAAACACACCACCCAATCCAGGCCCTGAATCGCCAACGCACTTACCAGTGCCTCGGCGGTCGCCTCGATCTGCCAGGGATAAGGATCGCCCTTGGCGACAATCTTTTCCGGCAGCCCGTGGGCGGAGAAAAGGACTCTAAAGCGGCCAATTTTTTTGGCCTCTTCAATAGCCGGTGCTATCAACCCCGCCTGGCTTTCGATATAGCCACGATCAACCGGGTAACAGCAAACCGCCCGTGTCGGCGTCTCCAGCCCCTTGGCCGCCGCTTCTCGTCGCCATTCCTTGATTGAGGATCCCGTCGAGGTGGTCGAAAATTGGGGATACAGAGGCAATAAAACTATTCGATCCGGACCGAAGGCCTTAACCTCGCTAACCGTCGCTGCCGTCATCGGGTGCCAGTAGCGCATGGCGATGAAAACCCGGATCTCGTCAGCCTTCATCCCGAGTTCCGCGGTAAGTCGATGGCCAAGGGCCTGGGCTTGTGCCTGGGTTTCTTCCAACAGCGGCGATTTTCCACCGAGGTGCCGGTAAATGTCCCTGGCCACGGGGGCGCGACGATTGGAGATGAGCTTGGCCAGGGGCCAGCGCAGAATACCGGGAAGCCCGATGATCGCCGGATCATTGAACAGATTAAATAAAAACGGCGCGATCGCTTCCGGACTGTCCGGCCCGCCAAGATTGAACAGAACGACGCCAAGCCGTCCCATCAATTATTCCCATCGCTGGGGCTTGGCCCATCACCCGAGCGCGGCCAGCCCCGGACCAGCTCGGCGACCCGGGCAACGTGATCCGGTGACGTTTCCGGCAATACGCCATGGCCAAGATTGAAAATAAACGGCCCGCCGGAAAGCGCCTTCAAAATATTGACGGTCGACCGATCCAGTTCCTGGCCGCCGGCAATCAAGACTGTGTTGTCCAGATTTCCTTGCACGGTGCAAATCGGCTGCAGGGTTTCGGCAATCCAGTCCAGCGGTATGTCCTGGTCCAGACTAACGCCATCGACGCCGGTTTTAGACACGTAGTCCGCCGCCAATTGACCGACATTACGCGGAAATCCGATCACCGGCACACCAGGACAACGGTCATGCAACCGCTCGACGATGCGGCGGGTCGGCTCCACGCTCCACCGGTGGAATTGGTCCGCGTTTAATACACCGGCCCAACTATCGAACAACTGGATGATCTCGGCGCCACTTTCAATTTGCCGGATAAGATACGCCGACGTCGCATCCACCAACATGTCAATGAGCACTTGAAAATCTTCAGGGTCGTTTTCAGCCCATCCCAGGACCTTGCCATGATCGGTGCCACCACGTCCTTCGACCATATAAACGGCAATCGTCCATGGCGATCCGGCAAAACCGATCA
>PTLL01000107.1 GCA_002938315.1 Alphaproteobacteria bacterium MarineAlpha3_Bin2
CCAAGGTTAAAACGCGCATCGGTGAACCCAGGGTCTAAAGCCACCGCCTTTTGAAAATTTTTCGCTGCCTCCTCCAGGCGACCCACCTCACGGAGCGCATTGCCGAAATTGTAGAGATAGTCGGCTTGGTCGGGGTCCAGGGCCACCGCTTTTTCGAAGGCCCCGACGGCCTCCATAAGCCTGCCGTCCCGCCGATATGCGGAGGCCGGGAGCGCCAGCAACTCAGAAGAGTCCGACCGATCTTCGAGGGATTTGTTCAGGTGCTCGACAGCGGTCGCTGGATGCCCGGACTTGAGTTTGATCAGCGCCAGCAGATGCAGCGCGTCGGGCGTTTCGCCCCCTGATTTTCGAAGTTCATTCAGCGCCACTTCGGCTTGTTCGAAATTGCCTTGCCGATAAAAGTCGACCGCCCGCTCGAGGGCCTGTTCCATAGACGAGTCCCTTGTTCCATCCGCCGGGTCAACCGTATTCGAATGTCTTTACAAGGTGAAGTAAGAATCTTCCCGCGGATTTGCCATCACCGAGCCTGCCGCCAGGTCCAAACAGGGTGAACAGCCCAACGGCAACAATGAAGACGGCGGTGGTTTGGGCCTTTTGTTTCGATTTCGGCGTCAATCGGTTTTTGCCTTTACGGTTTCATTGTTTTCACTACCTTATGGACCGCCTGATTGATAAGGCTTCTAGCCACCGGAAGGCCAACGGAAGAAAGGGAGAAAGAGGCTCCATGGCGGAATATTCACGCTCCAATCCCAGCCCGCGCTACCGGGAACTGATCGGCATGTACCGCGATATGCATGAACATGGCATCCCCGAACAAAACCTGCCGGCCTCGGAAACCTTCGACGGCCGCAGCCTGAAGTCCCATGCCGGGATCATCAAGTCGATTATCGATATCATGGGGTCACAAACAATTCTTGATTACGGCGCCGGCAAGGGAACCCAATATAGGCCTGAGAAAATCGCAACCCAGGATGGCGACTTCCCCGACATAAAATCCTTTTGGGGCGTCGACGCCATCACCTGTTACGATCCCGGCAATGCCGAATTTGACACGCTTCCCGACGGCCGTTTTGACGGCGTTATTTCCACCGACATGCTTGAGCACTGCCCGAGCGAAGATTTGCCCTGGGTCATCGATGAAATATTTTCCTTCGCCGACGAATTTCTGTACCTCAATGTGGCTTGGTATCCGGCCCTCAAAGTTCTCCCGGACGGAGAAAACGCCCACGTCACCATAGAGCCACCCGATTGGTGGCAAAATCGGTTCGATGCGGCGGTGACCGCCCATCCCGGCCTTCGTTATTTCACTTGCTTCGATGTGTTGGAGAAGGGCCCAGACGGCAAAGACAATCTCACACGCCTGATGGGGAAGGGAAAATCGAAACCGAAACACCCTGGCGGATAGACGCCAATCCATGACCCAAGAAACTTTTAAATACGACTACCTTTGCTACACCGTTCATGGCGTCCTGCGCCCGAACTGGCAACTGAAATTAAGCTTGGTGTTTTTGTGCCGGCACATCCTGATGCTTATTCTGATCGGCGGCATGAGCTTCAGAGGCGGACAAAAACAGGAGACCGGGTATCTCATCGAATTGTTGAACCCTGTCTATAACATCACTGATCTTCTGCCCTTGTTGTTATTACTTGTCATGGGCTTGCGTAACCCGAAAGCAAAAGCCGTGCCCCGCTGGATTTGGAAGCAGGGGCGCTGGTTAATGCTTTTTTCTATCGCGCTTTTCCTGACCATTCTAGGCTTCCGCACACAATTGGCGCTGTCCACCTATGGTACCGTGGAGTGGGCGATGATCGCCGCTAATGGTCTTATTGCCTTCTATATCGCAACGTCGCCGTATATCCGTGACCTCTTTAACGAGTTCCCTCCCCCATCGAAGAGGAAAGCCCATGAAAATCGAAACCGAAACACCCCGGCGGAAAGGCGCTGACAATTGACCCAATATGACTATGACCTGATTACCATCGGCGCCGGTTCCGGCGGCGTGCGCGCGTCCAGGCGCGCCGCGGCCCTGGGCAAAAAAGTGGCGATCATCGAGAATCTGCGGGTCGGCGGCACCTGCGTCATGCGCGGTTGCGTGCCGAAGAAGCTGCTGGTCCTGGGCAGCCATTTCGCCGACGATTTCGAAGACGCCCTGGGCTACGGCTGGACCGTGGGGGAGCCCGGCTTCGACTGGTCCCGGCTGATCACCGCCAAAGAAAAGGAATTGGACCGGCTGGAAGACGTCTATCACCGCATCCTCAAGGACAGCGGGGTCGAGGAGATTTTCGGTACTGGCGTCCTTGCCGACGCCCACACGGTCGAGGTGGATGGCAAATCCATGACCGCGGAAACCATCCTGGTCTGCACCGGCGGCTGGCCGAAAATGCCGGACATTCCCGGAATCAAGCACGCCATTACCTCGAACGAAGCACTGGAATTGGCGCAGTTTCCGAAACGCGTCGCCATTGTCGGCGGCGGCTACATCGCCGTCGAATTCGCCGGCATCTTCAATTCCTTCGGATCGGAGGTCACCGAGATCATCCGGGCGCCGCAAATCCTGCGCGGTTTCGACGAAGACGCCCGGCAAACGTTGGCCGAGGAAATGAAAAAGAAGGGCATCGACATTCGCGCAGAGACGGTGGTCGAGGAAATCGTCAAGGACGGCGACGGGTATCTATTAAAGCTCAAGGACGGAGGCGTCCTCGATGCCGATCTGGTCATGTACGCCACCGGCCGCGCCCCCAACACCCATGGCCTCGGCCTCGAAGAAGCCGGCATCGCGCTCGATGAAGTGGGCGCCATCAAGGTCGATGAATTCTCGAAGACGGCCGTTGATCACATCTATGCCATCGGCGACGTGACTGAGCGCTTGAACCTTACGCCAGTGGCCTTGGCCGAGGCCGAGGCTTTTGCGAACACCGTTTACCGCGACTCGCCGACGGCAATGGACTACGCCAACGTCGCCTCCGCCGTGTTCAGCCAGCCGCCCATCGGCAGTGTCGGTTTGACCGAAGACCAAGCGCGCGAAAAAGCCGACATCGACGTCTATGTGTCCCGCTTCACGCCGATGAAGTACACGCTTTCCGGCCGCGACGAGAAGACGATGATGAAAATCATCGTCGACAGGGAAACAGGCACGGTGCTCGGCTGTCACATGGTCGGCCTGGATGCGCCGGAAATCATCCAAGGCATCGCCATCGCGCTCAAATGCGGGGCGACCAAGGACCAGTTCGACGCCACCATCGGTATCCATCCGACCGCGGCGGAAGAATTCGTCACCATGCGCGACAAACGGCCGGCACCGGGCAAGGACTAAAGGGCACCGCAAGAATCGGGTTTCCTTGGCCGGCCAGACCCGGCAAATTCGACAGCAGAAAACTACCCTCCAAACACAGTTGAAGGCCGATGCCGCCACATACCCCCATCAACAAAACCATGAGCCCGCGGGAACCCTTGTTCGTCAACAATGTGGTCCAGGACTGCATGCCGATCATCGAACATTTGGCAGGGAGCAAGGGGATCGAATGCCGCATCGAAGTGTCCGACGATATGCCGGTTTTATTCGCCGATCGCAGCTCGATTACCCAAATCCTGATCAATCTGCTAACCAATGCGATAAAATTTTCGGGCGAAGGCGCCACGGTCACGCTCCAAATTACCGCTACAAACTTCCACAACATCTTTAAAATCATCGATACCGGAAGAGGCATTCCCGAGGACAAAATCAGCACCCTGACCGATCCTTTTGCCCGCACCGAAAGCGACCCCCATCTATCTCAGGAAGGGACGGGTTTGGGTTTGACTATCGTGAATTCCCTGACCGAACTGCACGGCGGCACGCTCGACATCAAAAGCAAGGTTGGCTAGGGGACCACCGTCACGGTGATGCTGCCGAACGGATTTCCCATCGGTGTCGGCGAAGGGCTGGACGCCATCGAGGCCGCCGGGATTTTCGGCATCGAGGATTCCCTGTCGCTACGTTTCGGCTGGCGATCCCTGCTGTGTATCAACAAATCCGATTGGTCCCGCTTCGATGAATTGTTTAATGCCTATTGGCTGCGCCATAACATGAATCGCGCCACCAAA
>PTLL01000108.1 GCA_002938315.1 Alphaproteobacteria bacterium MarineAlpha3_Bin2
GCACGAGGTTCTCGTAATCGTATCCATCGAACTGCATGGTGACGTAGGTTAAATATGATTTCCGGCGCTGCTCGCCATCGCTGATGATATCAACCCCGGCCCGCTCCTGGTCGCGGACGGCAAGGCGGGCCGCATCGTCCTGGGCGGCCTTCAGGGCCTCGCCTTTGAGTATCCAGTCGGCGCCCCGGCCATGGACCTGCTTGCCGCCGTCGGCGTTCATGGATATCTGTTCGAGAAGCCACGCCGGTTTTGGCAGGCTTCCGACAACGGTCGTCAGAAATGGTTCAGCCATGACCCATCCTCTCCGGAAGCTGTCAGTTCACCGGGATCCGTCGGTAAACGACCACGTGAGGTGCAGACGTTCGCTCACCCGGCAATTTCCGCGGACCGCTTCCTCGGCGCCGTCGGGATCGCGACGTTCCGAGGCCTCGACAATCGCCACGTTCTCCAGATAGGCCGATTCGGCGTGCCCGGGGGGCAAGACTTTCGAAGACATAAATATCACTGGGTTTGAGGTGATCGTCAACTTCTGAGAACCTTGATTTGCAAGGGGCCCAAGGAAGCTACGGGCATCTGTTCCCGTCCGACGTTCACAAGGCGGCGATGGACGCGATAGCAGGGGAGTTGATAGTTATGCGCGATCAATATGCTGGAGACATATCGGATTTCTTCAAGTTTTCTTTTTTGAGGGCTGTTGTACCAGATGATGCCGTACTTGGTGTTGCTTGGTATTATGTACAGAGGCATGACGGTGGACCGGACGGTCGCCAAATTGAGTATTGGTCTGAAGATCGCTGGAGGGTATTAGAGTCTGTCCGAGAAGTTCATGTTTTTAAACATAGCTTTCTCGACATCAAGCGAATTGACGCCAGGAGGAGGAAAGCTCGGGCGGTTCTGGTCCGGTTCTCAAAATCCTTTGCGAGACGGCGGCATCTTCCGAGCCATGCAAAAGTTCTTTCCACGACCCATCTTCTGGGGATGATTTCAAAGCCGACCGTTGTATCTGATCGTTTGACGATTTCAGTTTCCAGGTTGGGCAAGATTTTCTTCTGCGCCTGCCCGAAAATCGGTCCCTGGTATCCGCCATCGGCAAAAAGTTTCTTCAGAAATGGAAACTGGCCGAACAGGGTTCCAAGGACCAGGATGGCGCCATCCCGGTCCTGAATACTGGCCGGATGGACCACGGCGTGAAGCAGGAGCCCTACCGTATCGACAAGGATGTGGCGCTTCTTCCCCTTGATTTTCTTACCCGCGTCATAGCCTGACGGATCGATGCAGGCCCCCCTTTTTCCGCGCCTTTGACACTCTGAGAGTCGATGACGCCCGCTGTCGGGCTCGCCTCGCGCCCCATCGCTTCGCGGCATTTGACGTAGAGCGCATGGTGGATGCGATCCAGCGTCCCGTCATAGTCCCAAAGGTCAAAATATTCGAACAACGTGCTGCGAGGCGGGAGATCCCTGGGCACGGCACGCCATTGGAAACCGGTGCTCAAGATGTACATCAGGCCGTTCACAACTTCACGAACATCGACGCTCCGCTTGCGGCCGCCACGCTTGGCCGGGGGGATCAATGGCGCAATATGCCCCCACTCCTCATCCGTCACGTCACTCGGATAACGAAGCTTGCTGCGATCATAGGAACCACGGTTTTCTGATGTCCACATCCGTCTTATCCTCCATGGAGCGATAAGACCCTTGAATCACAGATCACTCATATGATTCAATAACTTTCCGGACGGACACTAAATCTCTCGGAATTAAAGAAAATAACAATTAATTTCCCAGATTTCGAAACCCAAAAAGCAATCGCCCACATCCTCGGTACTTTAGACGACAAAATCGAACTCAATCAGAAAATGAATGAGACGCTGGAGGAGATTGCCAAGGCGATATTCAAATCATGGTTTGTCGATTTTGACCCTGTCCGCGCGAAGATGGAAGGACGCCCCACCGGACTGCCGATGAGGAGTTCACGCTGCCAACGCACGGGTTCCAGCTCGTAAATCATCACACGGCGGTCAAAGATTTCTTCGACGAGGACGAAATCCGCCGCGTCTACTATCCTGAAGCCGGACATCTTCAATACCGATCAGGGCAACCAGCAACGCGACGCCACCCTTGCTGACCTCGACCACGCCCTTGGAGCGGCGCTCGCGGAGGCGCCGTGCACGGAGCGTGGATGTCGGTTCGTGAATTATGTAACTGGTTGTTATTATGACATAAATGGGGAAAATGATTCAACCGTCGGGATCCGACTTGTTGATTAGCTAACGACGGTTTTGGTTTGATAGGCTCGAGCGATCGCGGTTCGAGGTCTGCTTTAGTTGGGATTATATCAGGAAATGGGGCGATGACCGCCGAACCTAGGGTTTTGATGAGTTCCTCGATGACGAACCGGTCTTGGCGCGGAACAACCAATATTCACGCGTCGAACGAGAGGCCAAACGTTATTTCATCAAGGATAACGAGGCGGACCAACACCAGAAAACATAAAAAGAAAACTTCTCTAGTTTGTTTTAGTGGAGTTTGCCTTGGTGGCTCGTAAAGCCGGATCCCAGTGGCCTTTGCCTTCCAGATCTCCCTGGTCAAAAATCCAGGTATAACCGCCCTTCGGATTGCACAGGATTTCCCAGGTATTGCCGTCCCGATCCCAGAAATGGAAGCTGTAAGTGCCGTGTTGTTCGACCGGTTCGCTGATGTTGTACAGACCCCATTCCCGCGCCCCGTCCAGGACCGATTGATAGGCCTCATTGACGTCCCCGTCGGTATCCACATCGATGCCGTTATGGTTGAGCCGCGGCATTTCCCCCATTCGCTTGTCCTGTACCACCGCATAGACATGTTCGCCGCCTAGCCGGATCATCATGGAAATCTTGCTGGTCTGTACGCATTCCAGCCCGAGAAATTCCTCATAGAATTTCCGGCTGGCCACTAGATCCTTGGACCCCAACGTGCCGTGCGACAGAAATTTCGATTTTATTACCGACTGAGTATCGGCCATGGTCACCCACTTCCTTTTTCTTCGTAAGACATGGGGCCAATTAGACCCCCTCTGTTGGTCTTCCGTCAATTGAGCCGACATTTCCCAGATAACCTTTAAATCGGAGCCAATCGTAAACGGTCCCCGTAACTGAAGGAAGAAAGATTTCCTGTGAGTGGCCCCCATTGAGTGGACCACTCAGGTCTTGATCCTTTTCTATCAAATAATTGGTCTTCGTCTAAAATCTGCTATGATTTGTCAACGTCTCAGTATTATTTTTGTCCAAATTAGGCTACTAAGATCCTATGGCGTTCTCTAACGTTGTTTTTAGCGCTCCTAGTAAGTTTGACCTGAATGACGCTGCCGAGGTTGTGGGGTCTGGAGATGGGGCGGGGCCAATTACGGTTCCCCACGGTGATTTTCTTTTATCTGCTGAATATGTCCGGGTAGGGCCACACCTTTCATTGTCGGAAGGCGGAACGAAAGTTCTAGTCAAAGACTATTTTACGTTTGAGAGGACGCCTGACCTATTGAATGAGGATGGTTCAGCGGTTATTGGAGGCTCGCTTGCGAGCCGTCTTGCCGGACCCCTTGCTCCTGGTCAGTTTGCGCAGCTCGGCCAATTAGCGCAGGCCAACACGTTGTCCTCGATTGGTGTGGTGGAGAAGCTTGAGGGCGTTGTTTCTTTGATCCGGACTGATGGGACGACGGTCAGGGCTGATAAGGGTTCCCAGATTTTCACTGGAGATATTATCAAGACGGAATCTGGCGCGAATATTGGGATTAAATTTGTTGATCAAACGAGTTTTGCCTTAGGCGAGAGCGGCAGGATGGTCATCGACGAGATGGTTTATGATCCGGGAGAGGCGAGCGGAAAGAGCAC
>PTLL01000109.1 GCA_002938315.1 Alphaproteobacteria bacterium MarineAlpha3_Bin2
TATATCTTCTTCTGAAAAACGCTTTCTCGTCATCAAAACCTCCCCTGAAAACCAGATAAAAACTATATCAAACTGGATCAGTTATAGGGGGGCAGGACACGCCGAATGGTTCTCGACAATTAAACAAGCTCAGGTCGTCATCAATATCTGGCTGAAACAGTACAATACTGTCCGGTCACACCAGGCATTAAACATGCGTCCGCCCGTGCCTGAAACTCTGCGACAGGGTGGTACATAACATGGGGGCTAGACATCTTTGAGGTAGTCGAAAAGAGTCCGCTTTTGACCCAAAGCGGAAATTTCTCACCGAAAACCAATTCCCATTTGCGCCAAGCATCTTGTCTACCACCCATGCGGCTCCGTATCGAGCAAACCCAGACGTTCCAACGCCGCGGCCATCATTTTTTTGCCCTCTGCTGATACGGCGCGTTGCGGCCGCCGGGGGGCGCCAACCGGTCGTCCCATAATTTCCCACATTGCTTTCGTTGGTGCTGGGTATTCGACTTTGATGATTTGGTAAAGTTCCGAAAACTTGTACTGCAGTTCCAACGCGGCCTCGAGGTTGCCCTCGGTGGTTTCCATATAGAGCGATTTCACAAAGTTTGGCGCGATGCCGCCAAAAACCGACATGCAGGTTTTGCCGCCGAGGGTGAGGCTGGGAATCATCCATTCGGTCCCGACGAAAAGCCCGAATTCCGGTTTAATCTTACGTGCCGCACGGCCGAGTTCCAGGAATACCTCCCAATTGTGGCTCGCATCTTTAACACCGATAAAGTGAGGGAAACGTTCCAGGAGCCGGGTGAGGGTATCCGGCGATATGCCCACGCCATCCATGATCGTTGGTGAGTTATAACCGATAAACGGCAGGTCCGTGGCCGACAAGATTTCAGCGAAGTGCTCATAGATGCCGTCTTGTGGCGGTTTCCAGTAGTAGGGAGCGATGGCCATTACACTATCGGCGTCGATTTCAGCAGCATGGCGGGCGAGTTCAATGGCATGATCGGTTCCTGGGGTGCTGACGTTAATGATGATCGGAGCACGGCCGGCGGAAATCTCGACGCAAGTTTTCGCGAGCTGTTTCCGTTCTTCCAGGGACAGATTAAGGCTTTCTGCCAAATGCAGATTAACGCACAGCGCAGCGGGGTCTTGGCGCAGCAGAAACTCGACGACCTGCGCGAACACATCGAGGTCAATGATGTTACTTGCAGTGAATGGCGTGATGGGGCAATGAATGAGCCCATCCGGTACCGAGGTCAGGCGGGGCGGATTCGTCATATTCCAAATTCCATGTCCGGTTTTTTGATGGGGGCTTCAAGAGTAATTATCCTTGAACATTAGTGAATGACAGGCCTCTGGTCCATCGGCACGATGAGGGATTATGCCGACAAGAATATAATTAAGGGGGATCAATTTGATGGACAACGACCGCATTGAGCAGGCAGTGGCTCGCTCGGAAGTCCTCGAAGTCGCGATGCGCTCCTGGGTTCACCGGGACCGCGGAGATTGGGACGAACTGATAGATTGTTTCCATCCCGACGCCCGGATTGTGAATTCATGGTTTGAGGGAAACGCCCACGAATTTATCGAGGGCTCGCGCAATATGATGAGCGGCCATGATCCGAGCGACAGCCAAAAGCATTTCTCCGGCAACCGGCGGGTGGATACAAATGGGGAGAGGGCGCTGTGCGAGTACTATCTGACTCTCCATCAACGCCGGCGGATTGATGGGTATCTGTTTGATTTGCAAACGTGGTCAAGCGTTTTGGATATGTTTGAGCGCCGCGACGGCGACTGGCGCGTGATCGGCCGTTGGACGATCTATGAGAAGGACCGGATGGACCCCCATAAACCGGGGAAAGTGCCGGCGTCGTTTTTCGAGGACATGGACCTATCCCCCTTTCCGGAAGCGCTTCAATATCACTGTTGGCGCAACGCCCGGGATAGCGGGCGCATGCCGGCAAAAGGAATAGTCGTCGAGGGAACGGACCGGGCCAGAGACACCCGGGCGGCCGCGCGGGCCTGGGTCGAGGGGGGACCGCTTCCCTGGTCCGGCTAGGGCGGTTTCTCCCAACGTACGACGATGTTTAGGTTTGGCGGCAGCTAAACGTCTACCGCCGTGCCTTGTTCCACCGAGGTGATCGCGGCCTCCCATAAGGCAGGCGTCGCGATGATTTCCTCATCCGTCATTGGGTACGGCGCTATCCCGTTGATGGCGTCGGCAAAGGCTTCAAGTTCCAGCAACGGGGTATCGGCGGGATCGTAATTTTTAACCGTTTCACCGTCCTCCCCGCTCTTGTCGCCATCGCCATTGCCGTCATCAACCGAGCGGCGGACCAATCGATGGTGATTGCGTAATTCCGCCCATCCTTTCGATCCGAACACGGAAAGCCGCCACATGAAAGCCGTCGCATCCATCGAACCCAGATAACCGCTCGTTCCCTCTCCGAATTGGAGCAACATCGCCGTCGTGTCGTCACCATCTGGGAGGACCTTGCGGGAACTGATCGCGTTGACCCGTTTAATCGGTCCGGCCAAGCCGACCATGGCGTCAATCGCATGCAGGCCTTTGCTGGGCATCCCGCCCAGGGGGTTTTCTTCAGGTATCGTGCGCCAGTTCCCCTTTTTCCGGTGAAAGCCGCCGAAACCAGAATGATTTCCTTCGATATGCAGTATTTCGCCCAACGCCCCGGAGCGAACGAGTTCCTGCAAATCCTGATATGCCGGGTAAAATCGACGGTTGTGGGCAACCGCTAAAACAACATCTGCGTCCCGGCATGCCCTCAACGATTGCTCGGCGCTGGCCTTATCAAGGGTAAAAGGCTTTTCGCAAAACACATGCTTCCCGGCCGCAGCGGCTTGTTGGACCTGCTCGGCGTGGATGCTGTGCGGTGTTGCTAAAATCACCGCATCAATATCGTCGCGTTGCAGCAACTCGTCATAACTGGAGGCTAGTGGGAAATCGTGCCCTTGGGCAAAGGCCTTGGCGTCGTCGGATGAGGTTTGGGTTAAACCGGCGACAACGTGTATTTTATCGCTTTTTCCTTGTACTGCATCAACAAGAACCCGTCCCCATTTTCCCAGGCCAACGGCGGCGGCTTTGATCATTGCTCAAACTCCCTGATTTTCGCCCTGCAATAATGATGGTAATTGTTCGGTCTACTCAAGTCTGGATCGTATGCTCTTTGATCTACGAGCAGCGGTGAGACATAAACATGATCAGGACCAATTCGCCACTGGCAATGTCGGCAATGGAATAGGTCGGCATGCAAACGAAGATACATTGAATGATGATTGGGAAGATGACACCAACAATATTTAATGTCCGCTTTTGGCTATTAGCGGACTCTTTGCATGGCAGTGAAAAAGGTCCGCTTTACCCCCGAATGCGGACATCTCATCAGATATTTGAAATGTAATTTTGGGAATGCCTTAGAATGTCCGCTTTCGGGGTAACAACGGACATAATTGGCTATGGCTCAAAAGGTCCGCTTATAGCCACAAGCGGACATACGACCACGAGGGTCGGAGTATCTAAATCTTAAAAATTGGAGTTGTACGGCCCCTGGAAAATACCTTTTGAGGGCTGCCGCGGCCTATCATTTTGCCCCGGGTTGGTATAGAATCTACCGGTGGGTACGCCCACCATAAATCCGCGCAAACCCTTCAAAAAGGACGGTTTCGCCATGGCTCAAGAAATATCCTTTACCGATGTACAAGTCACCGGCAGCGAGATTGGCATCCGCGAGATCGGCTTCAACGATCTGTGGCAGGCGCTGCAGCAAGGCTTCGACGACTTCAA
>PTLL01000011.1 GCA_002938315.1 Alphaproteobacteria bacterium MarineAlpha3_Bin2
ACACCAGGATCCCGGCACCTGGAAGGCGATTTCATCATCGCCACGGCGGTCGAAAGGCCAATCATTGCTTTCGACCAATTGTTCGACGATGTCCAGTGGATTGGACGATAGGGTTTCGTGGTGGAAACTAAGTGATGCCATGCCCGTTCCCCCAGTTAGCGGCAGCTCATCTATATATGGTAGTCACTACAAAATATTGTAGAGCAGCCTCAAATCTACACAAGGTGTAGTCTGCCCGAAGCCAGACTCGGGCGCAAGAGTCGGTTGCCCAGGAACTAAAATTTATTGTGGATAAGCCCCGGCGTAGGACATGCGGAAGGGAAGGCGTTGGTTCAGGTTTTTTTGCCTGTCTTGCGGGCGGGCCTTTTCGCTTTGGCGGTTTTTTTAGCGCTAGGCTTGGCCTTTGCCCGGGCCTTCGGCTTGGCTTTTAACTTGGCTGGGGCGGCAGGCTTCAGCCCCAGCTTCTTTTCCAGGGCCCGGACTCTTTTCTCAAGCGCTTCCTGCTCAATGCGGGCTTTGGCGGCGACCGCCTTGACGGCGTCGAATTCGTCCCGGGGAACTAGGTCCGCATTTACCAACAAGCGTTCGATCTGCTGGCGCGCCAATCCTTCGATCTCGGCTTTGACGCCACTGAGGGTCGACGCCGCGCCACCCGCGACTTTTGCAAAATCATCAAAAAATCTTCCGCGTGTCTGCATCGGGATAACTCCTGTTGGAAGCGCAAACGATGCATGTATTATGTTCCTGGCGGGACCTCGGCGCAACGTCTGAACCTTGCGGCTTTCGCGCCTGAGCCATATAAGACTCTGCATTCAAAGCGGGATGGTGCGATGTACGTAGTTACCGGCGGGGCCGGATTCATAGGCTCTAATATCGTTTGGGCGTTGGAACAGGGTGGCTTGGGCAAGGTCATCGTTTGCGACCGGCTGGGCGAAGGCGATAAATGGCGCAACATCGCAAATCGCGATCTGGCCGATATTGTGGCGCCGGATGACGTGTTCGAATTTCTTGAGGACAATGCCTCCAACGTCGAAGCGGTCATCCACATGGGCGCCATATCGTCGACCACCGAAACCGACGCCGATCTGATTATCAACAACAATTTCCATATGTCCGTCCATTTATGGCAATGGTGCACCCAGCATCGGGTTCGCTTTATTTATGCGTCGAGCGCCGCCACCTACGGCGACGGCGGCCAAGGCTTCGACGATGACGGTTCGGTTGCGGCGCTTTCCGGGTTGAGGCCGCTAAACGCCTATGGCTGGAGCAAGCATCTGTTCGACCGCCGGGTCGCCCGCATGAACGCCGACCAGGAACCGCGGCCGCCGCAATGGGCGGGACTGAAATTCTTCAATGTCTACGGCCCCAACGAATATCATAAGGACCGGATGCGCAGCGTCGTTTCCCAAGTCTACCCGAATGCCCGGGATGGCAAGCCGGCGGTGCTCTATAAATCCCACCACCCGGATTACCCCGACGGCGGCCAGCTTCGCGATTTCGTTTGGATCGGCGATTGTATCGATATCATCGTGTGGCTGTTGGCGACGCCCAACGTCAACGGGCTGTTCAATTGCGGCACCGGCAAGGCGCGCAGTTTTGAAGACCTGACCAAGGCGGTGTTTGGGGCTTTAGGCAAAAAGCCGGATATCACCTATATCGACACGCCGGTAGAAATTCGCGCTAAATATCAATACTTCACCGAGGCCAAAATGGACCGGCTGCACGCCGCCGGGTACGACAAGCCATTCACGGCCCTGGAAGACGGTGTCGAGGAATACGTCAAAAGCTTCCTGGATGCCGACGACCCCTTTCGATGATCCGTATTTTTAACAGGGTCGCTCTTACCGCCCTGGATACCTGTCCATGACCTTCGTCATCCCTTTTCCCGCCATCGACCCGGTGCTTATCAGCTTCGGGCCTGTGGCGATCCACTGGTATTCGCTGGCCTATATCGCCGGGCTGGTACTGGGTTGGAGGTTATTGCGCCGCATGGTCCTGCGGACCCCCGACGTGGCGGGGCAGGCCGATACCGATGATTATCTGGTGTGGGCGACCCTGGGCGTGATCCTGGGGGGGCGCATGGGCTATGTGCTGTTTTACAATGCCGCTACCTACCTGAATGATCCGCTATCCATCTTTGCGGTGTGGCAGGGCGGAATGTCGTTTCACGGCGGACTTGGGGGCGTTATCGTGGCGACCATCGTTTTTTGCCGGCGCCGGGGCATTGATCTTTGGTTGTTTTCCGACCGCGTTGCCTGCGTGGCGCCGATCGGGCTGTTTTTCGGCCGGCTTGCCAATTTCATTAACGGCGAATTGTTCGGGCGCGTCACCGATGTATCGTGGGCGGTGGTCTTTCCCCGTGGTGGGCCGGACCCTCGTCATCCCAGCCAAATCTACGAAGCCTTGGGCGAAGGGGTGTTGTTGTTCGCGGTGCTGATGTGGCTGGCCCGAAGCGAGCCGCTGCGCCGCCGCCCCGGCTTGCTGACCGGCGTTTTCATGGCTGGGTATGGGGGGGTGAGGACCGTGGTCGAACTGTTCCGCCAACCGGATGCGCATATCGGTTTCCTGAGTTTCGGTTCCACCACTGGACAATGGTTGTCGGTACCGTTGATTTTGGCCGGTTTGTTCCTGATCTTCCGCGCCAAGCCGGGGAAATAGACCCCGATGCCGACCTTGCGCGACCACCTCAGACGCCGAATTGCCGAGGAAGGGTCGATCACCGTCGCCGATTACATGGGCGACGTGTTGGGCCATTCCCGCCTCGGGTATTACATGAGCGGCGATCCCTTCGGCCGTGAGGGCGATTTCATCACCGCGCCTGAAATCAGCCAGATGTTCGGCGAGTTGATTGGGGTGTGGTGCGCCGTCCAATGGCGGGCCATGGGCGAACCGCCGACGGTTAACCTGGTCGAACTGGGGCCTGGCCGGGGCACCTTGATGGCGGATGTGCTGCGGGCGGGGCGTGGGGCCGAGGGATTTTTGGAATCGATCGCGCTCAGCCTGGTCGAAATCAGTCCGGTGTTGAAAGGCCTTCAAGAGGAGACCTTGCTTGGCGCCGGTGATGTTCGCAGCATCCAATCGCTTCGTTGGCTGAGCGATTTTACCAAGGTCCCTGACGGGCCTCTCCTGGTGATCGCCAATGAATTCCTGGATGCGTTGCCGGTGCATCAATTCCAGATGACCCCGGAAGGCTGGCGCGAACGTTTGGTCGGCCTTGATGCAGAGGAATTCCAATTCACCCTTTGCGGGACCGCGCCCATGGAAGGCATGATCCATTCCGGTCATGAGGACGCCGAAGACGGGGCTTTTATGGAAGTCCGCCCGGCAGCATTGACCTTGATCCGGGATTTAGCCGGGCGATTAAGCCGCCAACCCGGTTCCGCCTTATTTATTGATTATGGCCATGGCCAAACCGCTTTGGGAGATACATTTCAAGCCGTTAAGGGCCATCAATACCAAGACCCGCTGGATGACCCGGGCATGGCTGATCTTACCGCCCACGTCGATTTCGGGGTTTTGGGTACGGCCGCGTCCGATACCGGTGGGGTGGTTTTTGGCCCGGTTTCCCAAGGGAATTTTTTAAATAGCCTCGGCATCGGTATCCGCGCCGAGGCCCTGGCGACGGCGTCACCGGCGCATAAACAGGAAATCATGGCCGGTTTACATCGATTGACGTCCGACGACGCCATGGGACGGTTGTTCAAGGTGATGGCGCTGACCAGTCCGGGTATGGCATCCCCGGAGGGATTCGAGTAAGAGAATCTGATAAGATAATTAAAGACACGATGATTATCACCGAAACGCTTAAACAGTCCGACCGCGTTCGCCACGCTTTTTTCTCCCGCCAGGGCGGCATCAGCGAGGGCATTTTTGCCTCTCTCAATTGCGGGTTCGGTTCCGGGGACAACCCGGACCATATTGCCGCAAATCGCGCCAACGCGATGAAGCGGCTGGACCTGGACGAGGGTGCTTTGTTGA
Organism: Alphaproteobacteria bacterium MarineAlpha3_Bin2; assembly: GCA_002938315.1. Classification (GTDB taxonomy): domain Bacteria; phylum Pseudomonadota; class Alphaproteobacteria; order Rhodospirillales; family Casp-alpha2; genus Casp-alpha2. The sequence continues at coordinate 3,979 of PTLL01000011.1, forward strand.
CCCTGTATCAGGTTCATTCGGCCAAGGCGGTGGTTGTCGATACGCCCTGGAAACCCGGGGAGGCGCCTCAGGCCGACGCCGCCGTCACTAAGATTCCTGGGATTGCTCTAGGGATCTTGAGCGCCGATTGCGCCCCGGTGTTGCTGGCCGATGCCGCCACCGGCGTCATCGGCGCCGCCCATGCCGGTTGGAAAGGCGCCTTGGGGGGCATCGTCGAAGCCGCAGTGGACGCCATGACCGGCCTCGGCGCAAAGAAGGATCAGATTCAGGCCGCCATCGGGCCTTGTATTCAGCAAGCTTCCTATGAGGTCGGGGCGGAATTCCGTGTCCGTTTTATGGACGATGACCCCACCAACCGGGAATTTTTCATCGCCTCCTCCAGAGACGGGCATTTCATGTTTGATCTGCCGGCCTTCCTAGGCCGGCAATTTGATACCCTGGGTGTCGCTTATGAGACGTTGGGGCTAGACACCTGTGCGGATGAAGTCCGATTTTTCAGTTACCGCCGGGCGACACAGCGCCGGGAAAAAGATTACGGCCGGGGCTTGGCGTCGATCTTGTTGAGGGAGGGTTGAGTCATGCCCCATATTTTTATCCTGGCGGCAGTCCTAATTCTTGGGCTCATGATTTCTTGCGCGATAATGTAGGGGTTGATGGGGAAACGATTTAATCCTGCCTTTAGAATCTTGGCATTGGCATTGATGGCTTTGTCGGTGGCGGCTTGCGGGCCGTTGCCCAGGCCGTTCAAAACCGCCGCCGAAGCACCGCCCAATCCGCTGGTAATTGAAGCGGCGGCCCTGGGCGTTTGGGTCCAGCCCTTGGACGGCACTTCGCTGCCGATGTCAAAACTGCTTGGCGAATCCATTGTTGAGGGATTTAAGCGTCTGGGTATCCGCGCAACCCAGAACGAAAGCACCAACAGCCGCTATCAGCTTAAGGGCAAGGCCAAACTCAACCAGGATGACCCATCGATTCCCTATGTCATGGTCATCGAATGGACCCTGTTCGACTTCGATGGCAATATAATCGGCATTGCAAATGAAGGCGTACCGGGCAGCCGTAAGGAATGGGACTTCGGTTCGCCCATGGTCATTACCGAAATCGGCAACAGTGCGCCGGCATTGATTGCCGCCATGATTGGCGATGATGAAAAAGCCCTGGAACCGGCGCGCCCGCTGTTGGCCGGACTTTGGATCGACCCGATAGAACATGCCCCCGGCGATGGCGATATTTCGCTGACCCGGGCGATCAAAATCGCCATCAAGGGCGCCGGCGTCAATCTCGCCCGAGACCGTGGCCACGCGGAGTTTGTTCTCCGGGGCCGGGTCAGCCTGGACCCACCCATCGACGGGCTTGAACGGGTCGAAATCGTCTGGTCGGTTCTGACCTCGGACGGGCGTGAAATCGGCATCGCGAGACAGGAAAATCTGGTCGAGGTAGGGACCTTTTCCGGAGCCTGGGGGGAGGTCGCCCCCATTGTAGCCGCCGCCGCGTTGAAGGGAATCGAAGGTATCATTCAGGTCGCAAGGGCGTCTCCTCACCGCCTCGGCCCGTCGGCCAAGGTGCTCAAGACGAATATTCCTTTAAGCGGCGGACAGGCCCTTTTACCACCACCCCGGCTGGAATTGGAAGGCCTGCAGCCGAAGCCAAAAAGCAAGTAAAATTAGATCATTAAACATCTTTTTCTCGATTGGTGTAAGACCTCCCGTAGCCTTCCATTGCCGTTCGTCGGCACCGGGGGCGGCGCTTTTTTGAGCTGCCGATTCCCCTTTTTAAGTGAAATCGGACCCCCATTTTGGTAGATTCAAATGGGCAGAGCGATTCGCGGTCCAGCGTCGCCGGAAACGGTGCCAATGGCCTTAGCGGTTGAATTGAAATGGCGTTCTGGGCGCCGGGGTTAGAACTGATGGGCTTGTCTTGAAAAAAGGTAATCCTTTCCTGGCAGGGCCCTAGGCGGGTGGCGGAAATTGTTTCCAGCGCTGCGATCACCGGCATTCAGGAACTGTTCGGCATCGAAAAGAAGCAATCGTTCCGGCGCACCAAGGAACCAAAATTTTCCGGCAGAACGGATGTGCCCCGGGTTCCGGGCCGTGCCTTGCCGCCACCGAGATGACAAACTTTTTTCCACATTTACAGGGATAGGGCAGACTGTTAGATACTATCCTCCAACCCGGACGGAGTAATCTATATTAGCCATGAAAATTCTTGCCGGTAACAGTAATCGGCCTCTTGCCGAGGCAATTTCCGCTTGCATCAATCTGCCATTGACCAAAGCCAGCATACGCCGGTTTTCGGACATGGAAGTGTTCGTCGAGATTGAGGAAAATGTCCGTGGCGAAGACGTATTCGTCATCCAGTCAACGTCCTATCCCACCAATGACAATCTGATGGAACTGCTGATCAGCCTGGACGCCCTGAAGCGCGGCTCGGCCAGGCGCATTACCGCGGTTATTCCCTATTTCGGCTATGCCCGCCAGGATCGCAAATCGGGGCCCAGAACCCCGATTTCCGCCAAGCTGGTCGCCAATCTTATCACCGAGGCCGGCGCCGACCGAGTGCTGACCATGGACCTGCATGCCGGCCAAATTCAGGGTTTTTTCGACATTCCCACCGATAACCTTTACGCCGCCCCGGTGCTGGTGAAGGACATCGAGAGCAAGTTGAACGGCGAAGACCTGGTGATTGTGTCGCCCGACGTCGGCGGTGTGCTCCGCGCTCGCGGCTTGGCCAAGCGCCTCAACGCCGATCTCGCCATTATCGACAAACGCCGTGAAAAGGCGGGCGTTTCAGAAGTCATGAACATCATCGGCGACGTCAAGGACCGCCGTTGTATTTTGGTTGATGATATCGTCGATTCCGCAGGGACCTTGTGTAACGCCGGCGTGGCCTTGATGGATCAGGGCGCGACATCGGTGCATGCCTATGTCACCCATGGGGTTCTGTCTGGCGGCGCCGTAGCCCGGGTGTCCGCTTCGCCGATTGAAAAAATGGTGATTACCGACTCGATCCAGGGCACCGAGGCGGTGCGGGTATCCCATAATATTGAACAATTGACCATTGCCCCCTTGATGGCCGATGCGATCAGCCGAATCAGCGAAGAATCATCTGTTTCCAGCTTGTTCGACTAGGTCATGATCTCATAAATGGCGGCGAGCTGTGATCGGCGGATGGCTCGTTACGGAAGGAAGGTGCGCGAAAGCGGGGCCAATCCCCGGTGAGGGTGCCTGACGTACCGAAATGGGCCTTCCGCCGACCCCTTCGGGGCGCGGTTCTTTTGCCCACTGGACATCGTCCCGTCGTCGGTCATGATGCTTTGGCATCAATCCCTCCTAACTCCTTGCCAGTAAACAAAATGACACACGTCACAGTCGTCGCCATTTATGAGTTCCTGACCTGATCAAAAAAACCGGGAAAACCGGCACTTCATTGATTGACCGGACGGACCAAGGCGGGTATGTATCCCCGGCCTTGAAAAAGGCCTTTCGGCTCGGCAGCCACATCAAAAAACGGCGCCGCCCAACCAAGGAGATTTAAGAAATGGCCCAAATGACAGCACTCGCCGCTGAAGTGCGAGAAGGAACAGGCACCGGCGCCGCCCGTCAAATCCGACGCGCCGGTCGCATCCCCTGTATCATCTACGGGAACAAGGAAGATTCGGTGTTGATTTCCATCAATCCCCTGGATCTTCAAAAGCAGCTTCGCGGCCCCGGATTTTTCGCCCGCGTCTTCGAAATCGAAGTCGGCGGCAAGAAACATCGTGTGCTGGCTCGCGACCTACAGGTCGACCCGGTCACCGATCGCCCCATTCATGTGGACTTCATGCGCTTCAGCGCCACCACCCGGCTCAACATCGATGTCCAGGTGGTGTTTGATAATCATGAAGAAAGCCCCGGCCTTAAACGCGGCGGCGTTCTCAACGTCGTCCGGCATACCGTTGAAATGCGCTGCAACCCGGACAACATTCCGGAAAGCATCATGGTTGACCTGACCGGGATGGATATCGGCGACAGCATCCATATCGGCGCCATCGAGCTTCCGGAAGACGCCGAACTGACCATCGCCGACCGTGACTTCACCATCGCCACCATCGCCGCCCCGACGCTCTTGGTCGAAACCGAGGACGAAGAAGACGAAGAAGAAGGCGAAGAGGGCGAAGAAGGCGTCGAAGGTGAAGAGGGCGTCGAAGGCGAAGAAGGCGAAGCGGCAGAAGGTGAAGAAGGCGAAGACAAAGCCGAGGCCGACAAAGAGTAACCCCACCCGTCCGCCTGAGGGGGTTCCCCGTCATGATGCTGTTGGTTGGCCTTGGAAATCCCGGCGCCGGGTACGCCAAAAATCGCCACAACATCGGCTTTATGGCGGTGGATGCCATCGCCGAGCGTTTTTCGTTTTCTCCATTCCGAAAAAAATTCCAAGGCCAAATCGCCGAAGGGGTGATTGCCGGTGAAAAGGTGCTGGCCTTGAAGCCGGAAACCTTTATGAACGATTCCGGTCGTTCCGTCGCCGCCGCCGCCACTTTTTACAAAATCCCCGCCGCCGACATCATCATCCTGCATGACGAAATCGATCTCGAAAGCGCCAAGGTTCGCGTCAAACGGGGCGGCGGCCATGCCGGGCACAATGGATTGCGGTCCATCCATGCCCATATCGGTCCCGATTACGCGCGCGTGCGGTTAGGCGTCGGCCATCCCGGCGATAAGGACAAGGTCTCTGGCCATGTGCTCAAGGATTTCGCCAAGGGAGACGCGGTGTGGCTGGAAAAGGTTCTGGATGCCCTTTCCGAAAATGCCGGGCTGTTGATTGAAGGCAAAGACAGCGACCTGATGAGCAAATTGGCCAACGCCGTCAACCCGCCCCGGGAATCGAAGCCCAAACCCGAGCTAAAAACCGAAAAAGACGGAGACGACGAAGGCAGCGACGATGGGGTTTAACTGCGGCATCGTCGGGCTTCCCAACGTCGGAAAGTCGACATTATTCAACGCGCTCACCCAATCACAGGCGGCCGAGGCCGCTAATTTTCCGTTCACCACCATCGAGCCCAACATCGGCCGGGTGTCGGTGCCGGATGGTCGCCTGGACGCCTTGGCCGATATCGCCAAGCCGGAAAAGGTGGTGCCGACGCGGTTGGAATTCGTCGATATCGCCGGGCTGGTGAAAGGCGCTTCCAAGGGCGAGGGGCTGGGCAACAAATTCCTCGGCAATATCCGCGAGGTCGACGCCATCGTCCACGTACTACGCTGCTTCGACACCGACACCCCCGCCGACCCGGTCGGTGACGCCGACGTGGTGGCGACAGAACTGATGTTGGCGGACATGGAAAGTTTGCAGAAACGCACTGATAACCTGATCAAGAAAAGCCGCGGCCAGGACAAGGCGGCCACCGCCGAACTGGCGCTGGTGGAGCGCACGCTCAAGCTTCTCGAAGACGGTGCGCCGGCGCGCAAGTTGGACGTTGACCCGGAAGAGGCCAAGACCTTCCGCATGCTTAGCCTGCTTACGGCGAAGCCGGTGCTTTATGTCCTCAACGTCGATGAGGACAACACCGCCACCGGCAATGCCGCCAGCGAGAAGGCCGCCGTCATGGCCGAAGGGGAAGGTGCCGGCTCGGTAATCATTTCGGCTAAGATCGAAGAAGAGGTGGCGCAACTGAGCGACCCTGAAGAGCGCCGTGAATTTCTGGAAAGTCTGGATCTTTCTGAGACCGGCCTGGACCGGATGATCCGCGTCGGCTACACGCTGTTGAATTTAATCACTTTCCTTACCGCAGGGCCGAAAGAAGTGCGCGCCTGGACGGTGGAGAAGGGCGCCACGGCGCAAGAAGCGGCCGGCGCCATCCATACCGATTTCGCCAAGGGCTTCATCGCCGCGGAAACGATTGCCTACGACGATTATATTGGGCTCGGCGGCGAGCTGGCGGCCAAGGAAGCCGGAAAGATGCGCGCCGAAGGCCGCGACTACATCGTCAAGGACGGCGACGTGCTGTTGTTCCGGTTTAACGTTTAAATAGAACGACACTACCAAATTGCCATAACTGTTTCCGGCATTTAAATTTCGGGGGTTCCAGTTGGGCAAAACTTTTTTATCCCTTTGATTGAAGCTTTTGGGGCGTTGAAAATTCAGGAGCCGAAATCATTCAAGGGAAGTTAAATCGATAAAACTTCTGAATAATAAAAACACCTTTATCGAAACTGGCAACCCCTCTTGCCTGTGGGATGGAATGCGCTAGGCTAGCGGCCTATGAAAGCATGCACAGGACAGAGGGAGGCGGCATGGGCGAGACGATTACCTTAACGGCCACCGACGGGCACCAATTGGGCGCCTACCGCGCCGACCCAGACGGTGCGCCGAAAGGCGCCATCATCGTCATTCAGGAGATTTTCGGCGTCAACAGCCATGTTCGCAACGTCGTGGATGGTTTCGCCGCCGAAGGCTATGTCGCCATCGCGCCGGCCATCTTCGACCGTTTTCAGCGCGATGTGGATCTCGGCTACGAAGATAATGACAAAGCCATCGGCATCGGCCTCAAGGCCCAGGGCAACGAACACCTCGACCTGGTCATGGCCGATGTCCGCGCCGCCTGGGAGGCGGCGTCCGCGGCCGGAAAAGTCGGCATCACCGGATATTGCTGGGGCGGTTTCGTCGCTTGGGCGGCCGCTTGCCGGCTCGATTTTGATGCCGCTGCCGGCTATTACGGCGGTGGTATCCTGGCATTGAACGATGAGGAACCCAAGTGCCCGACGATCCTGCATTTCGGCAAGCACGACCAATCCATTCCCTTGGATGACGTTGAGGCCATTACCAAAGCGCATCCAGAGGTGCCGGTCTATATCTATGACGCCGGGCACGGGTTTAACTGCGATCACCGCCCCGAATACAACGAAGAAGCCACTACCATGGCGTTGAAGCGGACCATGGACCTGTTCACCGAGAACGTTGGCTGATGCCCGACTCCAATATAACACCGGGAACCCCGCCCGTCATCGGGGTTATCGGCGGCAGCGGCGTTTATGATATCGACGGCTTGGAAAATACCCACTGGGAGAAAGTCAGCTCGCCCTTCGGCGATCCCTCCGATGAATTGATGATGGGGGAGTTAGGCGGCCAGAAAATGGTGTTCCTGCCCCGGCACGGACGCGGCCACCGGATACCGCCGTCAGAATTGAATTTCCGCGCCAACATCGATTGCCTGAAACGCGCCGGCGTCACCGAGATTATTTCGGTTTCCGCCTGTGGCTCGTTCAAGGAGGATTTGCCGCCGGGGACTTTTGTCATTGCCGATCAATTCATCGACCGCACCTTTGCCCGCGAAAAAAGCTTTTTCGGTACCGGACTGGTGGCGCACGTGGGCCTCGGCTACCCGGTCTGTTCGCGCTTGGGGGACGCCATCGAAGCCGCCATCAAGGGCCTGGATATTCCCTATCAACGGGGCGGCACTTATTTGACCATGGAAGGCCCGCAATTTTCGACCCTGGCGGAATCGGAACTGTATCGAAGCTGGAACTGCGACGTCATCGGCATGACCAACATGCCCGAGGCCAAGCTCGCCCGCGAGGCTGAGATCTGTTACGCTACCGTCGCCATGGTCACCGATTTCGATTGCTGGCACCCAGACCACGATCATGTCACCGTCGACGCCATCATCAAGGTGCTGTTGGGCAACGCCGATAACGCCCGCGCCTTGGTCAAGGCGGTGACGCCGTCGTTATCGGGCCGGGCCGAGACCTGTTCCGCCGGTTGCCAAACGGCGCTCGACAACGCCATCATCACCCAGCCCGATGCCCGTGATCCGAAAATGATTAAAAAGCTGTCCGCAGTGGCGGGCCGGGCGCTCGGCGATTAATTAATAAAACCGATTGAGGAAGGACAAGACATGCCCAAGGCCTATTTGGTATCCGCCTATAACGCCATCAACGACCCCGACAAACTGAAAGCCTATGCCGAGCTCGCAGGCCCGGCGGTAACCTCATTCGGCGGCAAATTTCTAGCCCGCGGCGCCAACTTGGCTTGCTATGAAGGGAAAGAGAAACTTCGTGCCGTCGTCATCGAATTCGAGAGTATGGACAGGGCGAAAGAATGTCATGAATCAGATGCTTACAAGGAAGCCCTCGCCAACCTGGAGGGCGGCGCTGTTGATCGCGATTTGTTTATCATTGAAGGCGCCGAATAGGGACCGACTGTCGGCATGAAGGTCAACGGAAAGCCCACCCGCACCATCTGGCTCGGCGACAACGGCGAGACCGTCGAGATCATCGACCAGACCAAGCTACCGTTCGAATTCATCGTCGTTGGGCTCAACACCCTGGACGATGCGGCGGTGGCGATTAGCGACATGCTGGTTCGCGGCGCGCCGCTGATCGGGGCGACGGCGGCCTACGGTATGGCGTTGGCGGTCAAGGATGACCCCTCGGATACGGGCTTGGACAACGCCTATAAGGTTCTTTTTGCGACCCGGCCGACGGCGATTAACCTGCGCTGGGCCCTGGATGACTTGAAGGCGTTGTTGGCGCCCCTGGCGCCGGAAAATCGCCAGGACGCGGCTTATAAACGCGCCCAGGAAATATGCGACGAAGACGTCGACATGTGTTCGTCGCTGGGCGAATTCGGCAGCGGCGTGATCGAAGACATCTGGACCGCTAAGGGAAAACCGGACCGGGTCAACGTTCTCACCCATTGCAACGCCGGGTGGCTGGCGACAGTGGACTGGGGAACCGCCATGGCGCCCGTTTACAAGGCCTTTGACGCCGGTATTCCGGTGCATGTGTGGGTCGATGAGACGCGGCCGCGCAACCAGGGCGCCAGCCTCACCTGTTGGGAATTGGGCCAGCATGGCGTGCCCCATACCTTGATCGTCGATAACGTCGGCGGCCACCTGATGCAGCACGGCATGGTGGATCTCTGTATTACCGGCACCGACCGCACCACGGCGGCTGGCGATGTGTGTAACAAGATCGGTACCTATTTGAAGGCGCTGGCGGCGCACGATAATAACGTGCCGTTTTACGTCGGCCTGCCGGGACCGACCATCGACTGGACCATTGACGACGGCGTCAAGGACGTCCCCATTGAACAACGCGACGGCGCCGAAGTCACCCGCCTGACAGGCGTCACCGACGCCGGTATAATCGAGACCATTACCATTGCGCCGCCCGATAGCGACGCCGCCAACTATGCCTTCGACGTCACCCCGGCGCGGCTGGTGACCGGGTTGATTACCGAACGCGGTGTTGCGGAGGCTTCTAAACAAGGGCTGGCGGCGCTGTACCCGGAAAATGCCGGGGACTGAGCGGCGGCGAATGCCATGAAAATCGTCATCACCGGCGGCTGCGGGTTCTTAGGAGTAGGCATTGCCCGCAAACTCATGGACCGTCCCGAGATTGACTCCCTGGTATTGTTCGACGCCCACGTGCCGGATGCGTTGCCCAACGGCCTCGATGACCGGGTCACCATGGTTGAAGGCGATATCTCGGACCGGGTTCAGGTCGCCGCCATCATCGACCGCGACGACATCGGCGTATTTCATCTCGCCTCTGTGGTCAGCGCCGGCGGTGAGCAGGATTTCGATCTCGCCATGCGGGTTAATTTCGACGGCGGACGGCATATCCTGGAAGCCTTGCGCGCCCGAAAAGGGACGCCGCGTATCGTGCTTGCCTCCAGCCTCGCCGTGTTCGGCGGCCCGGACATGCCTGAGGCCGTTACCGAGATGACCAGGGTGGTGCCGCAAACCACCTACGGCATGACCAAGGCCATCGGCGAGCTGATGATCAACGACTACACCCGCAAGGGCTTTATCGACGGCCGCGCCGCCCGCTTGCCGACGGTAATTATCCGTCCAGGTGCGCCCAATGCGGCGGCGTCCGGGTTCGCCAGCGGCGTTTTCCGGGAACCGCTGTCGGGCCAGGACTATGTCCTGCCGGTGGCGATGGACACCCGCATGATGGTGATCGGGGCGCGCAGCGCCATCGCCGGGCTGACCGGCCTGATGGATGCTGATGGCGAAGGGTTGGGTGCGGACCGGGTGGTTAACCTTCCCAATAATGCCTATGCGGTGACGGATATGATCGCTGCCCTGGAGCGGGTCGCCGCCGAGAACGGGATTACCTTCGGCCCGGTGACGCCGAAACCGGACCCCGCCATCGAGGCGATCGTAAAATCCTGGCCGCTGGCCATGGAAGATAGCCGCGCCCGCGCCTTGGGGCTTCCCGCGGATGAAAGCCTGGAGGCCATCATCCGCGAATACATCGCGGATTGGCTCTAGGCTGCCGCTGTTTTTTTCGCGTTCTTTTCCACCGCAGTTCGGCGCCGCGCCAGCCAGTCATGCACGTTGACCTTGATCATCAATGCCGACGGCGTCACCACCAGGGTCAGAATGGTGGCAAAGCCGAGCCCGAACACGATCGCCGTGGATAATTGCGACCACCATTGCATGGCCGGTGCGCCGATGGAGATTTCACGGATGATAAAGTCGATGTTGACGCCCAGCACCATCGGCAACAGGCCCAGGATTGTCGTCACCGAGGTCAGCAATACCGGCCTGAGGCGCTGTGCACCGGTGCGCGGGATCGCTTCCTTCGCCGTTTTCGTGGTGCCTTTCAGCCGGTCGAAGGTATCGATCAATACGATGTTGTTGTTGACGCCGATGCCGCCCATAAAGGGCTATTATATTGGAGTGATATATATATCGATCCTATATACCAGTCCTATATTTAAGCCAACTGTTTATTATGCAAGTCTGGCATGTGGATTTTGGATGCGGCTGCTGAAGCAAGCTTAAGGAAAGGAAATGGCCCGTGACCGAGCCGGAAAATGTTATCGCGGATTTAAACGCGCCCTCTGAAACCGTCGCCGACGCGATCACCAGCCGCAAATCGATCCGCCGTTTCCTGGACGACCCGGTGCCTCAGGAAATGGTTGAAGAACTGCTGACCATCGCCAGCCGTGCCCCAAGCGGCACCAATATTCAGCCCTGGCGGGTGTATGCCCTTGCCGGTGGGGTCAGGGCGGCGCTGTCGACGGCAATCGTGAAGGCGTATGATGGCGACGATACCTATGAGCGGGAATACAATTACTACCCCTTGGAATTCACCGATGTTCACTTGGCCCGGCGCCGCAAGGTCGGTTGGGATCTCTACGGCTTGTTGGACATCGAAAAGGGCAACAAAGACAAGATGCACGCCCAGCACGGGCGGAATTTCCTGTTCTTCGACGCACCGGTGGGCCTGATCTTTACCATCGACCGGGCCCTGCAAATCGGCAGCTGGCTAGATTACGGCATGTTCCTGGAAAATATCATGGTGGCGGCGCGCGGTATGGGGCTGCACACCTGCCCGCAGGCGGCGTTCGCCAATTACCACGCCATTATTCGCGAACATCTGGAAATTTCCGAAGACGAGGTCGTGGTTTGCGGGATGTCGGTGGGCTATGCCGACCCTAACGCCATTGAGAACACCTTGTTCACCGAACGCGAGCCGGTGGAAGGCTTCACCACGTTTATCGACTTTTAGAGTGGTTCAGGACTGATAAAAATAAATTTGATGGGAGCAGATCGGTTCCTTCGGGAAGACGCGGCGTGCGGCGCGATGTATAAGCATCGGGCAAACGTCACAACGTTCCCGAGGGGCCGAGATGCCACATCAAATGGTTTTTATCAATCCTGACCCGCTCTTATCACCACTTTCAGCGCGTCCTTGCTGATCATGCTTCTGAGCGCGTCTTCGACCTCATCGATTGGGCGCTCGGCGGACAATAGAAGCTCCGCCTTGAATTTCGGGTCGGCGAGAAGCGTTAGCGCCTTTTTGATGGTGTCCGGGCGGTGGTGGTAGACGCCTTTGATGGTTAACTCCGAATAATGAACCCGATGGGTGTCCAGCGCGATGCTGGTGCCGGGCGCGCAGCCGCCGAACAGATTGACCAAGCCGCCCGGCCTTACGGATTCAATTGCGTCGGACCAGACCTCGGGGACGCCGGTGGAATCGATGGCGACCCAGGCACCCTTATGATCTTTGGTCGCGGCCATCACGTGTTCCGCCTGGCCACCGCCACGGACGATTTTGATGGTTTCCGCCGCGCCCAGTTTTTTACCGACGTTTAAGCGGCTGGGGTTGGGGTCGGCCAATATCACCCGGTGCCCATCCAAGGCCAAGGCGGCGACGAACAGTTGGCCGATGGGGCCGCCGCCGAAGACCACGACCTCAACGGGCCCTTGCCCAGCATACCGGTGCAGATCGCAAGCATCGATGCCGTGCAGCACGCAGCCCAAGGGTTCGGTCAACGCTGCCTTTGCAAACGACAGGCCGTCGGGGATGGCGTGGGTGTTTAACTCGACGAAGCGCTGGGGCACCAACAGGTATTCGGCAAAAGCACCGTTGAGGTAGTGCAGGTCTTCGCACAGGTTTTCGCGGCCCAGGCGGCACGGATCGCACGATAAACATGGTGCTGAATTGGCGACGACGACGGCGTCTCCTTCTGCAAAATTCTCGACGCCAGGGCCAAGGGCGGCGACGCGACCCGACACCTCATGGCCGAACAACGTCGGCACCTTCAGCATGCGGGGGTGGCCGCCGCGCCGGAACACTTTGACGTCGGTGCCACAGGTGGTGGCGGCTTCCATGCCCAGCAAAATTTCGCCGTCGCCGGGCTCCGGTATGGGAACGTCCTGAATTTCGATGTTCTCAGGCCCCAGCAGCACCGCCCCGCGCATGGTCTTCGGTGATGTCATCACGACCGTTCCGCGTTGCGGGATGGGGTGAACAGAACCTTCAAGGCCTGGTGGTTTCTGGCCAAGGATACGCCAGTCTCGAAATCATCCAGGGCCATGGTGTGGGTGACCAGGGGCGATGGGTCGAGGTCGCCGCTGCTGAGAAGCTCGAAAATTTCGGCTTGATCTTCCACCGCCGCCGAATAGGTTCCCACGATACGGCGCTCATACTTGAACACGGAATTGAGATCGACTTTTGCCGCCTCGTCCCCCGGGGCATGGGCAAACAGCACCACCGAGCCGCCCTGGCGGGTCAGTTGGAGGCCGGCATCCAAGGTTTGGCTGCCGCCGACGGTATCGAAGGCAGCATCGACGCCCGTGCCCCCGGTGAATTCCATCACAGATTCCAAGGCTGCTTTGCCGGGTTCCGCCGTCAAGGCCGCGCCCAGCTTTTCCGCCATGGCGCGGCGTTCCGCAACCGGGTCGATGACCGTCACCGGTATATCAGGGAATACGGCGCCTAACACCAAAAGATGCAACAACCCCATGCTGCCCGCGCCCATGACCACGGCGGATGGGTTGTTAAGATCGGCCGTTAGGCCGGAGCGGCGGATGCCCCTAAGCACGCATCCGGCCGGTTCCATGAACACGGCGGCTTCGTCGCTAAGCCCGTCAGGTAGCCGTTTCGCCGCTTGCGCCACGGCGCGTGGCCGGACCAGGATGGTGTCGGCAAAACCGCCCGGCACCAGCAGGTTTTCCCGGAACACGTCGCACATGGTTTCGTTGCCGCGGCGGCAGTACACACATTCACCGCACGACACATGGTGGGGCACCGCGACCCGGTCGCCGATGGAGAATGTATCGACGCCATCGCCGAGCGCAATCACCTCGCCGACCAATTCGTGGCCGAGGACGCTGCCGGGGGCCGCTGTGCCGGTGTCCAATTTATAGAGATCGGTGCCGCAAAATCCGACGACCCGAAGCGCCAGCAGAATTTCGCCGGCGTCCGGCATCGGCGCCGGGCGTTGTTCCAAGGCCGTCTTGTCGCCGCCCAGGCAAGCAACGACGGTGTGGGCGTTGTCCATGTTCGGTGCGGTTGGAGTCATGAAAGGCGCGTTCCAGGGAGTTAATGCAGGTCTTTCCAGATCTGGCGCTTGACCGCGTACAGCATCGCCGTCAGCACGATCAGGAACAACAACACTTTGATGCCGAGGCGTTTGCGTTCCTCCAGTTCCGGCTCCGCCGTCCAGGCCAGGAAGGTGGAAATATCGGTGGCGATTTGTTTCGCCGTGGCCTTGGTGCCGTCGGCGTATTCGACGGCGTCGTCGGCGATCGGCGGCGCCATAGCGATCTGGTGGCCGGCGAAATAGGTGTTGTAGTTCATGCCGTCGCCCAGGGTAAAGCCGGCGGGCGGCTCTTCCTTATAGCCGGTCAACAGCGCATGCAGATAATCGGCGCCGCCTTTGCGGGCCTTGACCATCAACGACAGGTCCGGCGGCAGGGCGCCGTTGTTGGAGGCGCGGGCTGCGTTATCGTTGGGGAAGGGCGACGCAAACCGGTCCGAGGGCCGCGCCGGGCGGTCAAACATTTCCCCTTCTTCATTGGGGCCGTCGGTGACCTCGGCCTCGGCGGCGATGGCTTTGATTTGATCCTCGCTGAAGCCGATGCCGGCCAAATTGCGGTAGGCCAGCAAGCGCAGCGAATGGCAACTGGCGCAGACTTCAAGATACACCTGGAGCCCGCGTTGCTGGCTGCCCCGGTCAAAGGTGCCGAACATGCCGGTAAAGGACCAGTTCCGCGCCGGCAGTTTAATGCCTTCCGCGGCTATAACCGGACCGGCGGCGAAGGTCAGGGACATGGCCATGACCAGAAGGGTGGCTTTGATCGTTTTACGCATTATTCCGCTCCCTTCGAAGCCGTGCCGGTTACCGCGGCACTGATGCTTTGGGGAGGCATTTTCGGTTTTTCCAGGATGCTGATCAGCGGGATGAGGATGAGGAAATGGGCGAAGTAGTACACCGTCGCCGCGCGGCCGATCCACAGGAACGGGATGCCGTGGAAGACGGCGTCGGGGGTATTGGCGCCGACCCAGCCGAGGATAATGCAGTCAATGAAGAAGACCCAGAAGAACTGCCTGTAGATGGGCCGGAAACGGGCGCTGCGAACCGGGGAGCGGTCGAGCCACGGCAACAGCAGCAAAACCAGGGTGAAGCCGAACATGGCGATGACGCCGCCAAGTTTGGCCGAAATGAACCAAATATCCGGCACCGCGCGCAGGACCGCGTAGGCGGGCAGGAAATACCATTCCGGCACGATGTGGGTCGGCGTTACCAGGGGATTGGCCTTGATATAGTTGTCCGGCTCAGCGAAGAAGTTCGGCGCGAAGAAGACGAAGAACATGAAGAAAATCATGAACACGCCCAGCCCGTAAAGGTCCTTCATGGTGTAATAGGGGTGGAACGGGATGGTGTCCTGCGGCCCCTTGATGTCGACGCCGATGGGGTTGTTGGACTTGTGAACATGCAGCGCCCACAGGTGCACGAACACCAGCGCGAAAATCACGAACGGCAACAGGTAATGGAAGGAGAAGAAGCGGTTGAGCGTCGGGTTGTCGACCGAGAACCCGCCCCACAGCCAGGTGACGATGGAGTCGCCGATGAGGGGAACGGCCGAGAACAGGTTGGTGATCACCGTCGCCGCCCAGAAGCTTTGCTGGCCCCACGGCAGCACATAGCCCATGAACGCGGTCGCCATCATCGCCAGGATGATGAACACGCCGATAATCCACAACAATTCGCGCGGTTCTTTGTAGGACCCGTAATACAGGCCGCGGAACATGTGGATGTAGACGAGGAGGAAGAACATCGAGCCGCCGTTCATGTGGATGTAGCGCATCAGCCAGCCGTAATTGACGTCGCGCATGATTCTTTCCACCGATTCGAAGGCGTAATCCACATGCGGGGTGTAGCTCATCGCCAGAACGATGCCGGTAACGATCATAATGGTCAGCACGATTCCGGCGAGCGAGCCGAAGTTCCACCAGTAATTCAGGTTTTTCGGCGTCGGATAGCCCGACCCCACCGATTCGTCGATGAAGCTGAAAATCGGCAGCCGGTATTCAATCCATTTAATGACAGGGTTTTCGTAGAATTTGTTGCTCATGATCTGCCCCCTATCCGATCTTGACCGTGGTGTCGGTCAGATACTGATACGCCGGAACTGGAAGGTTCTTTGGCGCCGGGCCTTTGCGGATACGTCCCGAGGTATCGTAATGGGAGCCATGACAGGGACAGAACCAACCGCCGAATTCCCCCTTTGGATCGGACGCCTTCTGGCCCAGCGGAATACAACCCAGATGGGTGCAGATCCCGACCATGATCAGCCACTCGGATTTTTTGACCCGGTCCTTGTCGGCCTGGGGGTCGATCAGGTCTTCCAGGGCGACGGCTTCAGCGGCCTTGATCTCTTCCGCCGTGCGGTGGCGGACGAATACCGGCTTGCCTTGCCAGACTACGGTGATGGATTGCCCTTCCTCGATCGGTTCCAAATCAACCTCGGTGGTTGATAGCGCCAATGTATCGGCGGCCGGGTTCATGGAATCAACAAATGGCCAAACGGCCAATCCTGAGCCGACCGCGCCGACGGCAATGGTGGAAAGAAGTAAAAAATCGCGACGGGTTTTATCGTCGCTGCTGGCCGTCTCGCTCATGGGTTTGTCCTTATTCCGGTCCTAGACGTTTCCGGTGGTGCGCACACTCTACTATGTAACGTCCTGTTTTCAAATATGGATACGGTTAAGGGGCCGGATTGAAACAGAAATCAGGAAACGCTTTTTTAGCCCCGTTGGCGTGGATACGAACCGGGCGGAAGGTATAATGTGAAAAATCCGGTTGCAAGACGTTATCCGGCGTTGCCCCAGGCTTAACCATCGTCCTTCAAAAAGGTCTGAAAAAATGCGCATGGCGCTGTATCAACCCGACATCCCCGGTAACGCCGGCGCCATGATGCGCACGGCGGCGTGCTTGGGCGTCGGCGTCGATATCATCGGTCCGTGCGGGTTTGTGTTGTCGGACAAACAGATGCGCAGGGCCGGTATGGATTACCTGGACCGGCTGGACTTGACCGACCATGCATCTTGGCAATCCTTTCAAGATTCACGCGCCGCTGCCGCCAATGGCGGCCGACTGGTGGTGTTGACGACCAAGGCGGAAACCGATTATGCGCAGTTCTCCTTCCTGCCCGATGACATCTTATTAGCGGGCCGCGAAAGCGCCGGTGTGCCCGATGACGTCCACGCCGCCGCCGATGCCAGGCTCCGGATTCCGATGGCGCCGGGGATGCGGTCCTTGAATGTCGCCGCCGCCATGAGCATGGTGTTGGGTGAGGCGTTGCGTCAAATGGATGACTTTCCAGCATGAGCACTAATACCGACTATGGCGACGGTCACAAAAAACAGGCATCGGCCTGGTTTGATACCCTTCGCGACGACCTGTGCGCGGCGTTGGAGGCCTGTGAGGACGGGGTCCACGGGCCCAACCCCACCAGCGCCGGTGACGCCGGGCGGTTCGAACGCACCGCCTGGCGGCGCGACGAAGACGGGGATGATGATCTTGGCGGCAATCACGGCGGCGGCGTGATGTCGGTGTTGCGGGGAAGGGTGTTTGAGAAAGCCGGCGTCAATGTATCGACGGTGATGGGGGAGTTTTCCGAGGAATTCCGCGACCGCATTCCCGGCGCCAAGGACGACCCCCGTTTTTGGGCGTCCGGGGTCTCGGTGGTTATCCACCCGTGCTCGCCGCTGGTGCCCATCGCCCACATGAACACGCGGATGATCGTCACCACCCAGGGCTGGTTCGGCGGCGGCGGCGACCTGACCCCGGTGTTTCCCGTCGAGGAAGACACCGCCAATTTCCACCAAGCCTACAAGGGCGCCTGCGATAAATACGACGAAGGATACCACCCCAAGTTCCAGCAATGGTGCGACGACTATTTCTATCTGCCGCACCGAGGCGAGACACGCGGCGTCGGCGGCATTTTCTATGACAACCTCAACAGCGGCGATTGGGACACCGACTTCGCCTTCACCCAGGACGTCGGCCGGACGTTTTTACAGGCCTACCCGACAATCGCGCGGCGCCACATGGATAAGGACTGGACCGACGCGCAACGCCACGCGCAACTGGTCAAACGCGGGCGCTATGTCGAATTCAATTTGCTCTATGACCGCGGCACCACCTTCGGCCTCAAGACCGGCGGCAACACCGAAGCGATCCTAATGTCGATGCCGCCGGAAGCCCGCTGGCCTTAAATACTTTCTAGGGTGCGCCGCTTACTGCCGGTCGGATATCCAGGCCTGGAATTCTTCCGCCGGCAACGGTTTGCTGTAAAGAAACCCCTGGACTTTGTGGCAATCCATGGATTGAAGGGCATCGAACTGTGCCTGCGTTTCCGGAGTTATGACGGCGGCGGTTGCGGGAGCCCAGGCCGCGCTGCCGCCGAAGCCAAAGGCAAAGACCAGAAACAAGAAAAAATTTTTGCACAGGGAAATTCCAACCCAACGCCGCATGACCACAACTCCTCCCCGCTAACGCAATGATTATCCACCTTTTCTCCGATGCGGTCGACTTCTAGTACGTGTGCCGGGCGCTAGCGGAATTAAGCAAGCTGACGGGGGGAAAGCCATGAGGCCGCTATAAGGATCTGCCGGGGTTTTAATTTCCTATTGCAATGTTTTATGGAATAACCAGCAAAAGGAGTTGCGACCGTATCAATTTAGGAAAAACAGGATATTTCGGGACATTTGTATGGGGATTTGCCATAACATCGTTGGGCCTTTAACTTAGCACGCGATCGACGGCCTCGAACAGCTGATCCACGTCGATAGGCTTGGCGGTAAAATCGTCACAACCGGCATTGCGGGTGGCTTCTTCATCGTCGGGGGTGGTATGGGCGGTGACCGCGATAATGGGGATGGTGGCTGTTGTCGAGCCCGGCATTTTCAGTTCACGGGCGGTGACCCAGCCGGGCATTATCGGCATTTCCATATCGAGCAGGATCAGGTCGGGGGATTCTCTTTGGCCAAGGTCACCTGGAAATCGCGGCTCTCGAAGTGAACTTTAAGGAAGCTCAGGATGAACTCGTAATCGTCGACCAACAGCACCGTTTTCATCGGACTTTTCCTCAATTGTAAACGTCAAATTGAGTCTATATTTCCGCTGTTTTCACCTGTTGTACCATCAGAAAACACCAATAAAGTCCGTACATCAAGAATGATTTGACCTCCGGCTTTCGCCCTAGCCGGTATCTGGGACTGCCTAAATCTGCTAATATCCCCAAGGGTATTAGACCCCCTGGGAACAACGTTGGAAAATCATGGCTGCCAGTAAAAAAGACAAGCCCCGCCCGCCCGGCGCCGGAAAAAAACGCCGCCGGCAAAGCAAAAAGGCCGATCCGGCCGCCCGCATCATCGATGCCGCCCTTGCGCTGTCGGTCTCGCAAGGCTGGCGGCGGTTGACGTTGGCCGCCATCGCCGAGGAAGCTGGGCTCGAAGTCGCTGATGTTCGCGCTCAATTCTCCTGCAAGGCGGGGATCCTGCAAGGCCTGATCAGGCGCATCGATGAACAGGCGCTCATGGACGGCGCCGACGAGGGGTCATCCCACCGGGACCGCCTGTTCGACCTGTTGATGCGCCGCTTCGACGCCCTTACCCCGGTGAAGCCTGCCGTCACCGCCATCGCCCGGGATGCTTGGTGCGACCCGGCGGCGGTATTGGTGACGGGGCCGAGCCTGTGGTGTTCGATGTCGCGGATGCTCGACGCCGCCGGCATCAACACCCGGAGCCTGCTGGGGCCCGCCCGCATCAAGGGGCTGGGCCTGATCTACGCCAATGCCTTCCGGGTTTGGCTGGGCGACGACAGTGAAGACATGGCCAAGACCATGGCCGCCCTGGACAAGGGCTTGCGTTGCGCCGAACGGTTGCAACAGAAGTTCCGGGACGAACGGGAAACCGGAGCTCAGGCCGCCTGAAATGACCGAAGAAAGTTCCCTGAGCGGCCGGGTCCAACGCTACGCCCGGGTCGGCGCCGCCGCCGGTCGGTTGGCCACCCGCGTCGCCGGCAGCCGATTTTTGGGTCTTTCTTTGGACCGGGATGCGCACGCCGCCGAACTGCGCACCGCCTTGGGCGGGCTCAAAGGGCCGGTGATGAAGTTGGCGCAGATTCTGGCGACCGTGCCGGACGTTTTGCCGCCGGAATACGCCGGCGAGCTGGTCCACCTGCAGGCCGATGCGCCGTCCATGGGCAGGGCCTTCGTCAAGCGCCGCATGGCCACCGAACTGGGGCCGGATTGGATCGACCGGTTCGAGGAATTCGACCATCAGGCCGCGTATGCCGCCTCGCTGGGCCAGGTCCACAAGGCCCGGGACCCGCAAGGCCGGGCCTTGGCCTGCAAGCTGCAATACCCGGATATGGAATCCACCGTCGAGGCCGACTTGCACCAGTTGAAGCTGATCTTCGCCATTTACCAGCGCTATGATAACGCCATTAATCCGGACGGGATTCACGGCGAGCTGAGCGAACGCCTGCACGAGGAACTGGATTACGTGCGTGAAGCCCAGAACATTGATCTCTACCGGCTGATGCTGGCGGACCAAGACGCCATCCACGTACCGGAACCGGTGACGGATTTGTCGACCGGGCGGCTGTTGACGATGACGTGGCTGGATGGGCAGCGGCTGCTGGACTATGTCGACGAACATCCGGATAACCGCAACCAGGTGGCGCTCAACATGTTCCGGGCCTGGTACACGCCCTTTTATCGCTACGGCGTCATCCACGGCGACCCCCATCCGGGCAATTATACGGTGCGCGAAGACGGCGCCCTCAACCTTCTCGATTTCGGCTGCATCCGGGTATTCAAGCCGCATTTTATCAGCGGCGTCATCGACCTGTACCACGCACTCCGCGACGACGACACCGACCTCGCGGTGCACGCTTACGAATCCTGGGGATTCGAGACGCCGGGCCGGGAAATGCTGGAAGCCCTCAACAAATGGGCCCGGTACCTGTACACGCCGTTGCTGGAAGACAAGGTGCGCCGCATCCAGGATACCGATAACGCCTATTACGGCGCCGCCGTCGCCGCCGAGGTGCACCGCGAACTGCGCCGCTTGGGGGGCATCGCGCCGCCGAAGGAATTCGTGCTCGTCGATCGCGCCGCCATCGGCCTGGGCAGTGTTTTCATGCGCATCAATGCCGAGGTCAACTGGCATCGTCTATTTCACGAACTGATCGACGGCTTCGACGCGAAAGTGCTGGTCAAACGCCAGAAAAAGGCACTGAAGACGGTGGGGCTGGAGGGGGTGTAAGACGGTTGTATACGAAAAACCATTATTAAAGTGGCGTTTAAAAGTTGCCGCGATTGGCGTAAAATTTCAGGCTACTGGGAAACATCAAATTATTAAAAACCATCAACAGAGAAACCTAGGAGGGTATACAAATGTCATTGAGAATTGGCAGTGAAGCGCCGGATTTTACGGCGGAAACGACGGAAGGTTCCATCAACTTCCACGAATGGTTGGGTGACGGTTGGGGCCTGCTTTTTTCCCACCCCAAGGATTTCACGCCCGTTTGCACCACGGAACTTGGATCCGTGGCGAAACTGAAGCCCGAGTTTGATAAACGCGGTATCAAGGCCATCGGCTTAAGCGTTGATTCCGTCGCTGATCACCTCGCCTGGTCCAAGGACATTGAAGAAACCCAAGGCGCCGCGGTGAATTACCCGATGATCGGCGATGAGGATCTGGCCGTCGCCAAGCTGTACGGTATGCTGCCGGCGGAAACCTCCGGCTCGGCCGAAGGCCGCACGGCGGCGGATAATTTGACCGTGCGCAACGTCTACGTCATCGGCCCGGACAAGCAGATTAAGCTCATGCTCACCTATCCCATGGCGACGGGCCGGAATTTCGATGAAATTCTCCGGGTTATCGATTCCCTGCAACTGACGGCTAACCACCAGGTAGCGACGCCGGCCAACTGGAAACATGGCGAAGAGGTGATCATCGTGCCGGCGGTTACCGACGAAGCGGCGAAGGAAAAATATCCCGACGGCTGGCGTGCCGATAAGCCCTATTTGCGCTACGTTCCCCAGCCCAAATAACCGCCCTTCGCTTGCCGGTCTACTTCCCGGCTAACAGCGATTTCAACTTGTCCAGGCAGGCCTTTCGGTCGGCGGAAAAATCACCGCCTTCCCACCAGTCTTCCACATCGGCCATCAAGGCGCCGATGCGGGGGCCTTCGGTGACTCCTATTGCCATGACGTCCTCGCCGGTCAGGGGAAACACCGCCGGTTGCCAGCCGTCGCAGTCTTCCAACAGGGCGATCCATGCTTGCGTGCGCGCCGTCGGCAGCCGCGGTGTGATCCCCAGTTCCCCGGCCCAGGCCAGCAGGATCAGGTCGCGAACGACGTCAGTGCCAAGCCGGTGCAGCGCCCGATGAACGGCTGGACCGCCCATATCAGGGTCGATCTCAACCGGCGGCGCCACTATGGTGACGAGGCGCAGCATCTGCCGGTTGGAAAGCTTCAGCCGGTTCGCAACGTCCTCGGCGCCCTCGGCATCGGTGTCGATCAATGCCGCCAGCCGCCGCAGCGAATTTGGCGCCACGGTTGCAATCTTGATGGCGCGGGTTTCCAGCCAGGCTGTCATTCTTAGTTGCCCGACATCGCCGGCCTCTTTCAGGATGTGCTCGAAAACGCCGAGGCCGCGCATCATCACCGCCAGTTCGGCGGGATCGGACACCAGCAAGATTTTGAATATTTCGTCCCGAATGCGTTCCCCGGAAAGTCCAGGCAGCTTGTCGGCATGGGTGCGACAAGCGGCCAGGGCGTCCTGATCCGGCGGCGGCCGCCCGAAAAGGCCGTAAAAGCGGAAAAACCGCAACAGCCGCAACACATCTTCGGTGATCCTTTCGCCGGCAATGCCAACAAAGCGGATGCGTCCGTGGGCGAGGTCGCTGATCCCTTCATAGTGATCGTAAATGTCGCCATCCGGTGTTGCCGATAGGGCGTTTATGGTCAAATCCCGCCTACCGGCGTCGGCAATCCAATCGTCGGTAAAGGCCACCGTTGCCCGCCGGCCGTCGGTTTCGACGTCATGGCGGAGTGTCGTGATCTCGAACTTTTTATCACCGATTTGGGCGGTGATGGTGCCGTGCTCGATGCCGGTGGGGATAGCCTTGATGCCAGCATCCTGTAATAAAGCGACGATGGTTTCCGGAAGGTCCGGGGTGGCGAGATCAACGTCGCCACTGATCGCCCCGGATAAGGTGTCCTGCGGCGGTCGGTTGGCCAGCGCGTCGCGGACACAGCCACCGACGAAACGGACCTCGGCGCCTTTTGCCGTCAGTGCGGAAAGGACGGCCAGGGTTTCTGGCGCACGCAACCACGGCTGCGGTGATAGCTTGCCGGTCGGGCCAAAGGAGGCATTCAAGGAGACCATGACTTATCCCAACGATCCTTGGTATCAGTGCTGTGTTCAGTTTTTCTTGTAGCTGGGTGGCACAATCTTGCCGTCTTCCATGCGCGGCGATTGGTAAACGCCGCTATCCGGCGGGTCGCCGGAGGTGAGCGCAATGGTGACCAGCCCTGCCGACATAAAAATGAATCCGGCCACCAGGCTCCAGAACAACGGCCCCTTTCGCAATTCCGGCAGGGCGTCGCTGCCGTCATGGTCGTGGTTTCGCCTTGCCCGCCAGACCCAGATTAAATAAATCGCCGTCGGCAGTATCAGCGGTAGAACAAAAGTGAAAAAAATTCGGGTCATTTATTTTTGCAAAACCTCGTACAAGTTGAACAACATTCCGGCGGTGGCGCCCCATATATAATAATCCCCATAGTGCATGGCATGAAACTCTCGCATGATACCTTTGAATTCTTTGCGGTGTCGTTGGTGGTTGGTTGGGTCGAGCAAATAATCCAACGGCACCTCGAATATCTCATCGACCTCGTGCGGATCCGGGGTGACATCAAAGGGTGGCGTCACCAAACCGACGACGGGGGTGATGGAAAACCCGGTACGGGTGACGTACTCGTTAAGGTGACCGATGATTTTCACGTGACGGCGGTTGAGGCCGACTTCTTCCTCGGTTTCTCGCAGTGCTGTGTCTTCGGGCGTTTTGTCGCCCGGGTCCATGTGGCCGCCCGGAAAGCTGATTTGTCCCGGATGGTGGTGAAGATGGTCGGTGCGTTGGGTGAACAGAACCTGCAGCCCGCCGGGATGATCGACCAATCCGATCAGTACGGCGGCTGAGGTCAGGTCTTGGCCTTTTCCCGTGTCCGTCAGCATGTCCGGGTTCAAGTCATGGTCGCCCCGCAGACCGCCTTCGGGTTTATGGCTCAGCCGTTCAATGATTTGTTCGGGGGTCAAGTTCCTGCCTCTTTTGCCGATAAGGCGCCAAGCGAAAAAAAGCTGCCGGAACTCCAGATCCCGAAGATTCCATCTTTTTCATGACCCAGGGTGACCAATTCATAATAGACGGCACGCGTGATCAATGCCTCGATGTTACCGTCCATGACCAAGTAGGGCGAGGGCTCGTCGGTGTCAGGGTTGATGTCTACGCGAATGGGATGAGCGTCATTGACGCTGATGAGGACATCCATATTGGTGCGAAATGTGACGATCTGTTCTTCGCCGTTGCCGGATACGGTCATTTCGACCGCCAGGAAGGGGGCGTCTTCAACTGTTATGCGACCGACTTCGGCGGGTGTGATCAGCCAGTAATCACCGTCATCGTCGCGGCGAAGCACGGTGGAAAACAAACGGACCAGCTCTTTGCGGCCGATAGGAGAGTTAAGGTAATGCCAAACGCCGCCCCGGTCGATGTGCATTTCAAGCTCTCCGCAGATCACCTGTCCGGGCTTGATGGCAATGCCTTTGGGCGGGGCAGGCGTGGATCCGGCCCCCGATGAGGCCGGTAACGATAAACTGATATGTTTGTTTGTATTTTTGCTCATATAATTAACAAAATAGAATTGAACACCAGGAGGGGTTGCCGTGACCACAACTGCTAAAACTAAAGACAAGGCGAGTTTAGACAATTCCGAGA
Source organism: Alphaproteobacteria bacterium MarineAlpha3_Bin2 (assembly GCA_002938315.1). Classification (GTDB taxonomy): domain Bacteria; phylum Pseudomonadota; class Alphaproteobacteria; order Rhodospirillales; family Casp-alpha2; genus Casp-alpha2. The sequence goes on from PTLL01000011.1 coordinate 28,771, forward strand.
CCCTAATCGACGCCATAGATAAACTGGGACGGGATATTTCTGCCGCCCGGGACGGGATCGGTCATGTCATCTTCGGCCAGTCAAGAGTCGTTGAGGAAACCCTAATTACCATTCTGGCCGGGGGGCACCTTTTGTTGATCGGCGTTCCGGGGCTGGGCAAGACCCGATTAGTTGAAACATTAGGTAAGGTGTTTGGTCTTGATGACCGCCGTGTGCAGTTTACGCCGGACCTAATGCCCGCCGATATTCTTGGATCCGAAGTGCTGGAGGAATCCGAGAAGGGGCGGCGGTCCTTCCGTTTTATCAAGGGGCCGGTGTTTTGCCAGTTGCTGTTGGCCGATGAAATAAATCGTGCCAGCCCGCGCACCCAATCGGCATTGTTGCAGGCGATGCAGGAGCACCGAGTCTCCGTTGCTGGCCATTACCATGACCTGCCAGTTCCATTTCATGTGCTGGCGACCCAGAATCCACTGGAACTGGAAGGGACGTATCCTTTGCCGGAAGCGCAACTCGACCGTTTTTTCATGCAGGTGGATGTCGAATACCCGGATCTGGAGGCCGAGCGCGAAATCATGATTAACACCACCGGCGTCATCGAATTCGAACCGGACAAGGTGATGGACGCCAAAACCCTGATTGAGGCGCAAAAGCTAGTCCGTCAAGTCCCCGTCGGGGAAAGCGTCGCCGAGGCGATTCTAGAATTGGTCCGCGCCGGGCGTCCCGAACATTCCGACATTGACGATGTGAAAGCCCACGTTTCCTGGGGACCAGGCCCGCGGGCGACACAGGCATTGATGTTGGGTGTCCGCGCCCGCGCCGTGATCCAAGGCCGCCTGGCCCCCAGTATCGATGATGTTCTTGCCTTAGTGCATCCCATACTCCGACACCGCATGGCTCTGACATTTGCAGCGCGGGCGGAAGGGGTAACGCTGGGCCACATTATCGATCGATTGTGTGAGCGGATCGCATAGAGCCGACGCTAGGCATGGCATCATGACGCCGCCCCCATCACAACGGATTCAGTTATCGGATATCCACCACAAGGCGGAGGAACTGGCCGCCCTCCTGCCGCCGTTGATGGTTGCCGCCGAACGGGTGGCGGCCACGGTTTCTCAAGGTGTCCATGGCCGCCGCAGCGTCGGTCAGGGGGAAACCTTTTGGCAGTTCCGTCGTTATGGTTTCGGCGATTCCACCCAATTGATCGATTGGCGCCAATCAGCGAAATCGCAACCGGTCTATGTCCGTGAAACAGAATGGGAAGCGGCGCAAAGTGTGTGGTTGTGGCGGGACGGGTCTCAATCAATGGCGTACCGATCCACTGACGGTTTAGTCAATAAGATCGAACGTGCAGACCTATTGTTACTGGCGTTGGCGTCGTTGTTGATCAGGGGCGGTGAACACGTTGCTCTTCTGGGTACCGGCATGACGCCGTCTTCGGGACGCGGCATGTTGCACCGGCTTTGGTCAATGATTGAAGCCCAAGATCGCAAGGCTAAAACACCGCCGGGCAGCCTGCCGGCCTTCGAATCACTGCCTCGGTACGGAAGGGTTGTGTTGATTGGTGACTTCCTGTCACCGTTAGACGAAATTCACCATTCCATCGCCGCCTTCGCCAATCAAGGTATTCGCGGCCATTTGGTTCAGGTGCTGGACCCAGCGGAAGAAACCCTGCCGTTTTCCGGGCGGGTGCGGTTTGATGGTATGGAGGACGAAGGCGATATTTTGATCGGACGGGTGGAAGCCATTCGCGAGCAATACCTTGACCGGCTGGCAAACCATAACCAGGGGATTGAGGCCTTGGCCAAGTCCTTCGGGTGGAGCCATGCCGTTCATCACACGTACCATTCACCAGAGGCGTCCTTACTGGCCCTTTATTTGGTGCTGTCCCAAACGACTGGTGCCTAGGCCATGTTGACCTTGGGCGCCATTTTCTTTGCAGTGCCTTGGGCGTTGACGGGGCTGTTGGCTTTGCCGGTGATCTGGTGGCTGTTGAAATTGACTCCGCCGCTGCCGACGACGATCCGTTTTCCTCCGGTGCGGTTGATGTTCGGATTAGGCACGCGCGAGGAAAGCGCTGCACAAACCCCGCTTTGGTTGTTGATAGTTCGTTCGGTGCTGGCCGCCCTGGTCATTTTGGCCGCGGCGCACCCGTTGCTCAACGCTGATACTCGGCTGACCGGCAAAGGGCCTTTGATTGTCATGATCGACGATGGCTGGGCGGCGGCTTCCAATTGGCCAGCCCGTCGGGTGTTACTAGACGAAATTGCTGATCAGGCGGAGCGCCAATCTCGGCCTGTGATTGTGATGACAACGGCGGCGGTGAAAAAAGAAACCGCCGACACCGCCGTTAGGATGATGACCGCTGCCGATGCAAGGCGTGTGTTCGAAACAATGCAGCCAAAACCATGGCCGACCAATAGGACCCGCGCCCTGGCGCCTTTGCTGGACCCAGACGCTCTTGCCGATGCCAGGCCGGGGGATGTGATTTGGTTGAGTAACGGCCTGGAGGAAGGTTCTTCTGCTAAGGATTCGGAAGTCAAGATCATGGCCGAGCTTGTCGGCCCCCTGCAACGACTGGGCGCAGTGAATGTCATCAGCGATTCGGACGAGCGCCTTGCGGTAGTTCTCAGACCGCCCGAAACCGATGGCGGCACCCTTAAGCTGATAGCTGAAAGAGCCTATTCGAAAGGAATGGCGTCGATCTGGGTCAGGGCTATCGGCGATGCAGGACGTCTTTTGGCCCGGGAACCAATGACCTTCGCCGCCGGCAAGACCCTGGCTAAGGTCGACATGACCTTGCCTACGGAATTGTTAAACAAGCTTCAACGCCTTGAGATTGAGGATGCCGGCACCGCTGCCGCCGTGGTGTTGATGGACGAACGTTGGCGACGGCGACCGGTTGGCCTTGTATCCGGGGCCGGGGCGCCAGGCGATCAGCCATTGCTGAGTGATCTTTTCTACTTGGAACGTGCCTTGAAGCCGTTTTCTGAAATCCGAAACGGATCCATTGATGACCTATTAAAACGCCCTTTGGCGGTGATGGTGTTGGCTGATCCAGGGCGACTTGGCAAAGCGCCACGCAATGCCCTGAAAAACTGGATCAAGGCGGGCGGCGTGGCGATCCGATTTGCCGGACCGTTGTTGGCCAAGGCGACCGCCGACGAAGGCACTGAAGGGGCATCTTTGTTGCCGGTACGGTTGCGTCAGGGGGATCGTGTCATCGGCGGTGCTATGTCGTGGCGGACCCCGGCAAAACTGGCGCCCTTCGAGTCATCGAGTCCATTTTATGGTTTCACCGTACCCAAGGATGTGACAGTCGAACGCCAGGTGTTGGCCCAACCGGCACTTGACCTCGCCCAAAAAACCTGGGCCCGTCTTGACGATGGAACACCTTTAGTGACGGCGGAACGGCGTGGCAAGGGATGGCTGATATTGGTTCATACCACCGCCAATGCGCAATGGTCGAATTTGTCGCTATCGGGCTTGTTTGTCGAAATGCTGCGGCGGTTGGTGGCGTTTAGCCAAGGTGTTGTTGCTCATGCCGCTGGGCCTCCCCTTGAGCCATTGACCGGCCTAGACGGGTTCGGGAACTTGGGCCCTGCCGCTGCCAACACTCTGGCCATTCCCGCCGATGCCTTCGAGACCACCCGAGTCTCGCCCATACACCCGCCTGGATACTACGGATCCAAAGCAACGCGCCGGGCGTTGAATTTAACTGCGGATTTAGACGCTCTTAATCCAATTGGTTCCCTGCCGTCCGGTGTCTATAGGGGCTTTTACGGAAAGACCGCGGAAAGGGATTTCAGACCTTGGTTGTTGGTCTTGGCGCTGGTTCTGGCGCTAGTAGATTTTGCCGTCAGTCTCAGCCTGCGCGGGCTATTACATTTTGGACGCCCCAAGGTATTGGCCCCGGTGGTATTAGCGGTTTTGTGGCCGATGACGGCGAACGGGGCGGAAAAAAACCCCGATCAATTTGCCCTGGACAGCAGCTTGGAAACCCGGTTGGCTTATGTGATTACGGGCGACCGAAAGGTCGATGCTACTAGCGAGGCCGGACTGACCGGTCTCAATATAATCCTCCGGCGCCGAACCGCGGCAGAACTTGGCCCCCCCCAAGGTGTCGATCCGGCCCGCGACGAGTTGGCGTTTTTCCCACTTTTGTATTGGCCGGTAACACCCGGCAGCGTGCCATCCACTGAAACCGCAAGGGCCAATATCAATAAGTACCTGAGAAATGGGGGCACCATTTTATTCGATACCCGCGGCGCCAGTGAAGGGGCCGATGCTATATCATTGCGCCGTCTCGCCAGGGGGCTCGATATACCGCCCCTGGTGCCGGTATCGCCGGATCACGTTTTGACCCGGGCATTTTACCTGCTCAAGGAATTTCCCGGTCGTTGGGCTGGCGGCACCCTTTGGGTTGAACGCGCAGGCGAACGAGTCAATGACGGCGTTTCACCGGTCATTGCCGGCGGCAACGATTGGGCTGCCGCCTGGGCCTTAGACGATTCCCAGCGCCCTCTATATCCAGTGGTTCCCGGTGGCGAGAGGCAGCGCGAAATGGCGTTTCGGTTTGGGGTCAATCTGGTCATGTATACCTTAACAGGGAACTATAAGGCCGATCAGGTTCACCTGCCGGCGATTATGAAAAGGCTCGGAAAATGACCGAAACCCTTTCTTTCACGCCAATGGTGCCTTTCGTGCTGATTGCTTCGTTGGCGGTGGTGGGGCTGGTGCTGGCCGGTATAGCGTTGGCGCGAGGCGGTACTGGTTGGTTGTTGCGGATTGCCGTTTTGGCCGTCCTTGTCGTCGCCTTGGTAGACCCTAGGGCGGTAAGGGAGGAACGCCAACCTCAGCGGGACGTCGCCCTTGTCGTTGTTGATCGTTCTGCCAGCCAGGAGATTGGCGGACGTCGGGCGGAAACCGATGCCGCCTTGAAAGCCGTCCGTCAGGAATTGGCGCGTTTTAAAGACTTGGACGTTCAAATCATTGAGGCAACGGATGACAATGCCGGCGGTGGAGAGCCTGGCGCAAATGAAGACGGGGGAACGCACCTGTTCAAAGCTTTGGCACGGGCAGCGGCAGAGGTCCCGCGACAGCGGCTTGCAGGTGCCATCATGATCACCGATGGCCAGATTCACGATATACCGGCCGTGAATGAAGCGGGAAAACCCGATGAGAGGGATCCGCCCCCGCCATCCCCATTGCACGTGTTGCTGACCGGAAAACCTGGAGAATCGGACCGCCGCTTGGTCATCGAACAAGCACCCAGCTACGGCATTGTCGGCCAGAGTGTGACCATCCGCTATCGGGTAGAAGACCGGCTAGGCGATAAGTCGAAATCACTCACCAAAGGGCTTGCCGGGATGCAGATTCGTTATGACGATGACGAAGAGATCGTCTCTAAAATTCCGGTGGGCCGCAGCGGCGAAATTTCCTTTGACCTGGAGCATGCCGGGCCGACGGTGGTGGAAATGACGGTTGACGCAGCCCCAGGCGAACTTTCGACCATTAACAACCGGGCACTGGTCAGTATAAATGGTGTCCGTGACCGGCTACGGGTGCTTTTGGTTTCCGGTCAGCCTCATGCTGGGGAGCGCGCCTGGCGCAATCTATTGAAGTCCGATCCGTCGGTTGACCTAGTGCACTTCACCATTTTAAGGCCGCCTGAAAAAGACGATTTCACGCCGTTGAGGGAACTTGCGCTGATCGCTTTTCCTATTCAGGAACTATTTGAGATCAAGCTCGAGGAATTTGACCTTATCGTATTTGACCGTTATGTGGTCCGCGATGTGCTGCCACCATCCTATATCACAAACATCGTTAACTTCGTTAAGGAAGGCGGTGCGTTGCTATTGGCCTTGGGGCCCGAATTCGCGACACTGCGTTCGCTTTTTCAAACCCCGATGGGGACTATCATGCCAGCCTCACCAACTGGCAAAGTGCTGGAACGCGGGTTTAAGCCGAAGCTGACTGACATCGGGCGTCGTCACCCTGTGACTGCTGGTTTGCCAATGGATCGAGCCGATACACCTGAATGGGGGCGTTGGTTCAGAATGATCGACGCCGTCCCTAAATCCGGTCGGGAATTGATGCGCGGCGTTGATGGTAAGCCGTTATTGATGCTTGAGAGAATTGGAAAAGGCCGTGTCGCGCAGTTGTTGAGCGACCATATATGGTTGTGGGCGCGGGGATATGAGGGCGGCGGCCCACAGGCTGAATTGTTACGCCGTTTGGCCCATTGGCTGATGAAGGAACCGGACCTGGATGAAGAAGGCCTGAAAGCCGATATAAAGGAAGGCCGTCTTCAAGTGCAGCACCGTAGCCTTGACGTCGAAGCGCCTCCTGATGTTACAGTCACTAAACCCTCCGGCCAGGCTCAGTTGCTCCACCTAGAGGATGCTGGAAATGGTGTCTGGAAAGGGGTGATGGCGGTAACGGCTTCAGGGGTTTACAAGGTATCCGATGGAACCCAAACCGCATTGGCCACCTTGGGCGCATTGAATCCACTTGAATTCCAAGACCTGCGTGCCAGTGCTGAAAAAATCAAGCCCGTGGCCGAGGCCAGCGGCGGCAGCGTCCATTGGATCAACAATGGACTACCAGATTTCAGGCGCACCCGACCGGGACGGGATTCGGCTGGCGAAGGTTGGGTTGGGGTAGTGGCCAACCACTCCTTCGTCGTATCTGGTCTTACCCAGGTGTCGTTATTGCCCGGATACTTGGTTATGATCCTGGTGTTGGGCGCCTTGATGGCAGCTTGGTACCGAGAAGGGCATTAGAAGAATGGAAGCAACCGTGCCATGATCACTGTGACCCCACTGGAAAACCTGGGCTACTTCAAAAACGATTGGCTCGAAGCCCGGCATCATTTTAGTTTTGCCGACTATTTGGACCCTGATCGGATGGGCCTGGGTGCGCTTCGTGTTTGGAACGATGACACCATACAATCCGGTGGCGAATTTCCACCGCATCCGCACCGGGAAATGGAAATCATTACCTTTTTACGTCATGGCGCGATTACCCATGAAGACAACCTCGGCAATCGGGGCGTCACTGTGGCCGGCAATGTCCAGGTGATGAGCGCAGGAACCGGCATCATGCATTCGGAGGCCAATCTAGAGGACGACATCACGACGCTGTTTCAAATTTGGATCATTCCGGCCGAACGGAACATCACGCCGCGTTGGGAAACAAGGGAATTTCCTGGCGATTCCAGGTCCGGCCATCTGCATACGCTGGCCTCGGGACGCTCGGTCGACGAAGGGGCGCTGAAAATTTTTCAGGATGCTGCGGTCATGGGCGCGACGCTGAGCCCCGGAGAAGAAATCGTCCACGGCTTAACCGACGGCCGACAGGCCTATTTAGTGCCGGCAAGGGGAGAGATCACCGTCAACGGAATTTCCGTGAGTGAACGCGCCGGCGTCAAGGTCACCGGCGAAGACACCATCTCCATGACGGCGGTAACCGAGGCCGAGGTGGTCTTGGTTGACGTTGCCTGAGGGCAATGCCGATCCTATGTCCGCGTCTTCTGCAAAACATGTTGTTATTGCCGCGCTGATCGGCAATTCGTTGATCGCGGTGACAAAATTCGGCGCGGCGGTTTACACCGGAAGCTCGGCGATGATGAGCGAAGGCATCCATTCGCTTGTCGATACGACCAACCAGGCCCTGTTGCTTTACGGCATTAAACGGTCGGCCAGGCCCGCCGATGACATGCATCCCTTTGGATATGGGCGCGAGATTTATTTTTGGGCGTTCGTCGTTGCCGTCTTGATCTTCGCCGTCGGCGCCGGCGTTTCCATTTATGAAGGCGTCAGCAAGCTGGCCCATCCGACGCCTGTCGAAAATGCTTTCGTCAACTACATCGTCTTGGGACTGGCCTTCGTTTTTGAAGCCTGCGCCTGGTGGGTGGCGTTCCGTGAATTCAATCGCATGAAAGGAACCCTGAGCTATTTTAAGGCCATCCGGGTCAGCAAGGACCCGGCGGTTTTTACCGTGTTGTTTGAGGATACCGCGGCGATGCTGGGCATTGTCGTCGCCTTTACCGGAATTTGGTTCGGGCAATTGACCGGTCAGCTTTGGATGGACGGCGCCGCCTCGGTCGTCATCGGTTTCATTCTGGCCATTGTTGCCGCCATTCTGGCGATTGAATGTAAGGGGCTTCTTATCGGGGAGGGAGCCACCGAGGCGGTGGTCACAAATATTCGCGCCCTGGTTCGTGAACATTCCGCCGACGCCACCGTCAACGAACTGCTGACCTTGCAAATGGGCGCCCAGGATGTGCTGGTCACCATGAGCTTGGACTTCGACAGCGGCCTGACCTCTGACGATGTGGAACAATTGGTCAGCGAACTGGAGGATAAGATCAAGACCGCTCATGAGGAAGTCACGCGGGTTTTCATTGAGGCCCAAAGCTTCGCCGGCCATTCCCGCCGAAAACAGCAATTGGAAGCGCCGTAATGGAAGTCCGGTTTTTGGGATCGGGTGATGCGTTCGGTTCGGGAGGCCGACTCAATACCTGTTTCATGGTCACAACGCCGGAAATCCGATTTTTGATCGATTGCGGGGCAACGTCCCTGGTTGCCATGAACCGTTGTGGGGTCGATCCCAATTCCATCGATAAGATTTTGCTTTCGCATTTGCATGGTGATCATTTCGGCGGCGTCGTGTTTCTTCTGGTTCACGCCCATTCGGCTTCCAAGCGCGACCGGCCGCTGGTTGTCGCCGGGCCGAGGACGACGGAGAAACGAGTCATGGAAGCCATGGAGTGTCTCTATCCAGGTTCCTCTAAAAACCCATGGCGCTTCGACCTGACGTTTGAAGAATACGAGATCGAAAAGGAATGGTGCTCGGGCCCGGTTTCGCTGATGGCCTATCAGGCTAATCATAAGGCCGGCGAGGGACCGGCGTGTGCGCTGCGCATCACCATCGAGGGCAAAACGCTGACCTATTCCGGCGACGGCGCTTGGTCCGACGGCCTCGCCAAGGCCGCCGCCGGCGCCGATTTGTTTATCGCCGAGGTTAATTTCTATGACAAGGACGTCTCGTTTCATATGAACCTTCAAACCCTCACCGCCCATTTGGATGAAATCGCCCCGAAACGGCTAATTTTGACGCATATGGACGAAGACATGCTGGAACGGGCCAAAAACCTCGATTTTGAGACCGCTCATGACGGCAAAATCGTTGAAATTTAAGGGTTTTTGTGACCAAGCCCCGGCACGGAAAGAGTTGTCGGGCAGGCCCTGCCGAAAGTCCTCAATATTTATCATAACCGGTTGTTTTTAAATGAAACACCTAATTGATACGCATCCTGCACATTAGAAAGCCAAGACGGGAAAAATTAAAAAGGACGGGTATTATGGAAGCATTACGCATCGCGGCATCGGGTATGATGGCGCAACAATTCAATACCGATGTGGTGGCGAATAACCTCGCCAACATGAATACCACCGGCTACCAACGCCGCCGCACCGAATTTTCGGACCTCCTCTACAAAGTGTCTAATAGAAAGGACTCGGTTTCTTCGCGCGCCGGCGAATCGGTGCCGTCGGGGATAGAAAGCGGCCAAGGGGTACGGTTGGCGTCGGTCTATAGGGTCAGCGAACAAGGCCCGCTGACCTCGACGTCGAACACCTTCGATCTGGCTATTCAGGGTCATGGGTATTTCCAGGTGTTGCTTCCCAACGGCGACACCGCGTACTCCCGGGACGGCACCTTCCAAATGAACGGTTCCGGCCAGCTGGTCACCCATGACGGATTTCCGGTGCAGCCCGGTATAACGATTCCGCCGGGGGCGATCGATATCACCATCAATGCATCCGGTGAAATCCTGGTCAGCGAAGAGATCGGCGCCGAGCCTTCCAATATCGGCACCCTTCAGATCGCCACTTTCCCCAACCAGGGCGGCCTGGAGGCGATAGGGGACAAGCTCTACCGGGAAACCGAAGCCTCGGGCCTGGCCACCGTCAATAACCCCGGCAACCCGGGCTATGGAATGATATTGCAGGGTTACGTGGAAAGCTCCAACGTCGACCCGATTGCCGAAATCGCTGCCTTGATCTCGGCCCAGCGGGCCTACGAAATGAATTCCAAGGTCATCCAGACCGCGGATCAAATGATGAGCGTAAGTCGCAAGTAGGCTCTTCATCCTGAATGTTGAAGTGTCCCCGCCGGGGCTTTTTTTGTCGATCCGCCATTGCCCCTCCCGCCTCGTTCCCGCATAAAATATCGGGTAAGGGAAACCCACCATGGCCGCCGCCGATCAACACCAACCAAAACCCACCTCTGGCTCCCCCCGCAACGCCGCCTTGGTGGTCGGCGTCACCACCACCGTGCAGGCGCTGGCGACCATGTGCACCTTGGTGCCGGCAACGATCGCGCCGGAACTGGCCCGCGCCTTTGGGGTGCCGGCGGCGATGATCGGTTTTCAGGTCAGCTTGATCTATGCGGGCGCCCTGGTGATGTCGCTGATCGGCGGCCAGCTTGTCCGCCGCCTCGGTGCCGCCCGAACCAGCCAAGCGGCGTTGACCCTGGCCGGAAGCGGGCTGGCCTTGTCGGCGACCTCGTCGCTGACAGGCTTCGCCATCGGCTCGGTGTTGGTCGGGTTCGGATACGGGCTGACCAACCCCGCCGCGTCGCATTTGTTGATGCAGGTGGTGAAACCGAAAAACCGAAATATTATCTTCTCCCTCAAGCAGACCGGCGTGCCTTTGGGGGCGGTGCTGGCCGGGTTGGCGGCGCCGTCGCTGACGTTGATGTTGGGCTGGCAATGGGCGTTTCTGGTCGCCGCCGGGGTGACCCTGGGGTTTATGATCGCCCTGCAGCCGTTGCACCACCGTTGGGACGGGGACCGCGACCCCACCATTCGCCTGCGCCAAAATCCCATCGCCGACCTTCGCATGGTCTTGGGGTTGCCGGCCTTGCGCTGGCTGTCGATGGCGTCGTTTTGTTTTTCTGCGGTGCAGATTAGCCTGTCGACCTTTGCCGTGACCATGTTGGTCCAGGACCTTCGCTTCGGCCTTGTTCAGGCCGGGATCGTGTTGTCGGTGTTGCAGGTCGCCGGTGCATCGGGACGGTTGGCCTGGGGCGGGGTTGCCGACTGGCACGGCAACGGCAACCGCGTCCTGATGGGCGTCGGCCTGATCGCCACTGCCGCGGGCGTGATGACGATGTTTTTGGCGCCGGGCGAGGCTGTCGGCATCGTTTATGCGGTATTGATCCTGTTCGGGTTTTCAGCGATCGGCTGGAACGGCGTGTTCCTGGCCGAGGTCGCCCGCTTGGCGCCGGAAGGCCGAACCGGCAGCGCCACCGCCGGCGCCCTGGTGCCGACATATGCCGGCGTGCTGATGGGGCCGATGACTTTTGCCGGCCTGTATGCGTTGACCGGGCAATATACGGTGTCGTTCGGCCTCTTCGCTGTCATCAGCCTTGCCGGCGCCGCCTTGATCCTGATGGCCCAGGGGGTAACCGGGGGATTGAGGAGAGGCTAAGCCCAGTTTACAGTAGTATTGACGCGCCCCTTGGCGCTTTAGCGTTGCAACAACCGGAAGACCAGGGCCATGCCCTTCGTTCACAAGGATGCTGCCGGTAACATCACCGCCCGTGCCGTCGATTTTAGAGCCACGGCGCACGTCGTCGGCGACACCACGCATGATGATCTGCAGATGGAGAAAGGCGCCTGTCTCGACGGCAATTTTCGAAAGCGCGTCTCGACTGAGTAAGCCTAGACAACGGCATGGATATTTATGACCGCATTCCCTATTCGGCCATCGTCAACCGCAAGCCGCTGACGCTGCCGGAAGGCGGCCGTGTTATCGTCTGGCCGGTGGTGAATCTGGAAGAGTGGATCCCCACGGAACCGCTGCCGCGGCGCATCCTGATCCCACCTGGGGAAGGCAGTCACGTCCCCGACATCCCGAACTGGTGCTGGTATGAATACGGCATGCGGATCGGGATTTGGCGGCTGATGGCGGTGCTCAAGGAATTCGCCATCACGCCGACGGTATCGCTCAACGCCACGGTGGTCGATGTCTACCCGGAGGTCGCCGAGGCCGCGCTTAAGGCCGATTGGGAGTTTTTGGGCCACAGTTACGTGCAAAAAGCCATGTTCCTGTTGGATGACGAACGCGAGGCGATTTTTAAGACCGCCGAACATATAAAAAATTTCTGCGGCTATCAGCCGCGCGGCTGGATGGGGCCGGGGTTGACGCAAACCGAAATCACCCCGGATCTGCTGGTCGAAGCAGGCTTCGAATATACCGCTGATTGGATCCTCGATGATCAGCCCTGTGAAATTAACACCGATAACGGCACGCTCTATTCCGTTCCCTACACGACGGAATTAAACGACATCCCGATCATGCTGTCGCAGTCGCATGTGTCCTCGGTGCTGTACGATCGGACCATGGATTATGTCGATGTCCTCTATGAAGAAGGCAAAGATAATGTCCGGGTGATGTCGGTGGCGGTGCATCCCTATATCCATGGCGTGCCGCACCGGATCAAATATTTCCGCAAGATTTTCGAAGAACTTTCCGGGCGCCCCGGTGTGGTTTTCATGACCGGCGCGCAAATCCTCGATTGGTATTTAGCCCAGCAGGATTAGACGTATCGTGACTTGTGGCACGGATACATTGACACATGCGCCGCCGGTATGTCCGCTTTCGGGTGTAAAGCGGACATTATCGTTAAGAGGTAATGACCCTCCGGTTTTAAGTTTCCCCAGGACCCCTCTTACTCCGCCGCCTCCTCATAGGCGTCCATGGGCGGGCAGGCGCAAACCAAATTGCGGTCGCCGGCGACGTTGTCGATGCGGCCCACGGGCGGCCAGTATTTATCCTCCAGGAGCCTTTTTAGCGGGAAAAACGCCTGTTTGCGGGAATAGGGGTGCGGCCAATCATCGGCGATCAATTGATGGTGCGTGTGCGGCGCATTGATGAGCGGGTTGTCGTCGGCATCGGCGGTGCCGTCCTCGACCGCCTGGATTTCGGCGCGGATCGCGATCATCGAGTCACAGAAACGGTCCAATTCCCGTTTGGCCTCGCTTTCCGTCGGCTCGATCATCAGCGTATCGGCGACCGGAAAAGACATCGTCGGCGCATGGAAGCCGTAATCCATCAGCCGTTTGGCGACGTCATCGACGCTGATCCCCGACGTCTCCTTGATCGGCCGAAGATCGATGATGCATTCGTGGGCGACCATGCCGCCCTGACCCGAATACAGAACCGGAAAATGCGCATCCAGGCGCTTGGCGATGTAATTGGCGTTGAGGATCGCTACTTGCGTCGCGCGTTTCAACCCATGCCCCTTCATCATGAACATATAAGACCACGACACCGGTAGGATGCTGGCCGAGCCCCAAGGGGCGGCGGCGACGGTGCCGATGGTCTCGGCGCCACGGGCCGCCGGGTTGACGGCATCGACCAAGGGATGGTCGGGAAGGAACGGCGCCAAATGCTTCATGACGCCGATCGGCCCAACCCCCGGCCCGCCGCCACCGTGAGGAATGGCGAAGGTTTTGTGCAGGTTCAGATGCGCCACATCGGCGCCGATGTCACCCGGCTTGGAGATGCCGACCATGGCGTTGAGATTGGCGCCGTCGAAATACACCTGGCCGTCATTGTCGTGTATGATCTGGCAAATCTCGCGTATGGATTCCTCGAACACGCCGTGGGTCGACGGGTAGGTGATCATCAACGCCGACAAATTATCGCTGTGTTCCTTGGCCTTATCCTTGAGGTCGGCGATATCGACGTTGCCGGCATCGTCACAGGCGATGACGACGACGCGAAGACCGGCCAAATTGGCGCTGGCGGGATTGGTGCCGTGGGCGGATGCCGGGATTAAACACACGTCGCGGTGGCCCTGATCCTGGCTTTCCTGGTATTTACGGATCGCCAAGAGCCCCGCGTATTCGCCTTGCGAACCGGCGTTGGGTTGCAGCGACATGGCGTCAAACCCGGTCGCCTCGCACAGCATATGTTCAAGCTCTTCGAACAATTGTTGATAGCCTTGCGCCTGTTCCAACGGCGCGAAGGGGTGCATGGCGGAAAAATTCCGCCATGAGACGGGAATCATCTCGGTCGCGGCGTTGAGCTTCATGGTGCAAGACCCCAATGGGATCATAGACCGGTTCAGCGCGATATCCTTGGACACGAGGCGCCGAAGGTATCGCATCATCTCCGTTTCGCCGTGATAGAGTTGAAACACCGGATGGGTCAGATACTCGCTGGTGCGGACCAGGTCTTCGGGGAAGCCTTCGCCGACCTCTGCATCGATAGCTTCGATCTCCAGCGTGTCCTTGGCCTTGGTCGAAAACACCGTCCACAGCGTCATCAGATTTTTTCGTCGGGTCGTCTCATCCAGGGAAATGCCGAGCCGGTTGTTGTCGACAACGCGCAGGTTGATGCGTTGTTCCCGGGCGCGGGCGGCGATGGCGCCGGCCTGGCCGGGGACGACAACGGTGATGGTGTCGAAGAAGGCCTCGGTTTCGATTTCAAATCCTAATCGCTTCAGCCCCTCGGCCATGATCCGGGTCATCCGGTGGACCTTGCGGGCGATATTCCGGAGCCCGTCGGGGCCATGGTAGACAGCGTACAGCGCCGCCAGAATGGCCAACAACACCTGAGACGTGCAGATGTTGGAGGTCGCTTTTTCACGGCGGATGTGCTGCTCGCGGGTCTGCAACGCCATCCGGAGCGCCGGGCGGCCGGCGGAATCCACCGACATGCCGATAATCCGGCCCGGCATCTGGCGTTTGCAGGCATCCCGGGTGGCGAAGAACGCCGCATGCGGCCCGCCGTACCCCATTGGAACGCCGAACCGTTGCGTGGAACCGACGACGATATCGGCATCCATCTCACCAGGCGGTTTCATCATCACCAACGCCAGCAGGTCGCTGGCCACCGTCACCAAGGCGCCCTTTTCGTGGGCGGCGTCAATGACCGGGCGAATATCCCTGACCGCACCGCTGGAGCCGGGGTATTGGATCAGCACGCCGAACACGTCATGGTTTTCAAGATCGGTGAAGGGGTCGCCCTGGGCAATGTCAAAGCCCAGCGAACGGCCCCGGGTTTTAACGACGGCGAGCGTCTGCGGATGACAGTCGTCGGCGACGAAAAAAACGTTGGCCTTGGTTTTACAGAGGCGGTGCGCCATCGCCATGGCCTCGGCCGCCGCGGTGGCTTCGTCCAATAGGGACGCATTGGCGATGTCCATGCCGGTCAGGTCCATGATCATTTGTTGGAAAGTAATCAAGGTTTCCAAGCGGCCTTGGCTGACTTCCGCCTGATAAGGCGTGTAGGCGGTATACCAGCCTGGATTTTCAAAAACATTGCGAAGCAACACGCTGGGCATTTTGGTGCCGTAGTACCCCATGCCGATCATCGAGACGAAGACCTTGTTGCGTTCCGACATGCGCCGAAGATAGGACAGCGTGCCGCGTTCGGTCTTGTCGGCACCGATGTTTAGCGCCTGATCGGTGATGATGCTTTTAGGCACCACCTTTTCGATCAATTGCTCAAGCGAATCCAAGCCGAGGACGCCGAGCATTTCCGCGATCTGCTCGTCGCCGGGGCCGATATGGCGGCGGATGAAATCGTCCCGTTGTTCCAGGTCGCCCAGGCTTGGCTTGGTCATTACCCAAGGTCCTCCACAAATTCCTTGTAGGCACCGGCGTCCATCATGTCGTTCAGTTCGGTGGGGTCATTCAACGTCATCTTGAACAACCAGCCCTCGCCGGTGGCGTCTTCGTTGACTTTGCCCGGTGCGCCATCGAGATCTTGGTTGCCCTCGGTGACATCGCCCGATGCCGGGGCGTAGATCTCGCTGGCGGCCTTGACCGATTCGATGACGCAGGCTTCGTCTCCCTTATCCAGCTGTTTGCCGACCTCGGGCAATTCGACGTAAACAATCTCGCCCAGCTGTTCCTGGGCATAGTCGCTGATGCCGACGACGGCGATCTCGCCCTCCATGATGATCCATTCATGATCCTTTGTGTATTTGATAGCCATGGAAATTCCCTTCGGTGATTCCTTAAGGTTTATAATACCGTTGCTGGACGAATGGCAGCTTGGTGACCTTTGCCGCCAGCGCCTTGCCGCGCACCATCAGATTGACGGACGTATCTGGATCTGTGAACGCGGCTTCCACATAGCCCATGGCGATGGGGCCGCCGACCGAGGGGCCGTACCCGCCGCTGGTCACCTCGCCGATGGTGTTGCCGCCCAAGTCTTCGATGACGGTATGGGCGCGGGCCGGGGCCTTGCCGTCGGGTTTGATGCCGACCCGTTTTCTTGGTGCGCCGTCCTTTAGCTGCGACAAAATTATGTCGTCACCGGGAAAACCGCGCTCGATGCGGCGGCGTTTATTGACGGCCCAGGACAACCCCGCTTCGATGGGCGTGGTGTGGCCGTCGATATCGTTACCGTACAGACAAAGACCGGCTTCCAGTCTCAGCGTGTCGCGGGCGCCAAGGCCAGCGGGTTTGACCTCGGCCTCATCCAGCAACAGGCGGGCCAAGGTTTCGGCGTCCGCGGCCGGGACGGAAATTTCATAGCCGTCTTCGCCGGTATACCCTGACCGGGTGACGAAACAGGCAATGCCGCCGATATCGATGGCGTCGGCGGACATGAAGGGCATGGTTTCGACGCTGGGCTGCAATCGGGACAGCACTGCTGCCGCCGCCGGGCCTTGGATGGCGATCAACGCCCGGTCATCGAGGATTTCCAGATCCGCCACATCGCCGATACGATCCTGAATATGGGCGAAATCACCCTCCTTGCAGGCGGCATTGACGACCAGATATAGGTGATCCCCCTGATTGGTCACCATCAGGTCGTCGAGGATGCCGCCTTGCTCATTGGTCAGCAGCGTGTATCGGGTTCGGCCTTCGTTTAAGCCCTGAATATCTCCCGGTACCAATGTTTCTAAGGCGGCCCCAGTATTGTCGCCCTTGAGGAGGGCCTGGCCCATATGGGAAACGTCGAACACAGAAGCCTTTTCACGCGTGTGCAGGTGTTCGGCGATTATGCCGGCCTCAAATTGCACCGGCATGTCATAGCCGGCGAAGGGCACCATCTTGCCGCCACTTTCCCGATGTAAGGCATCCAGCGGGGTTTGTTTCAGGCCTTGTTCAGTCTTTGGGGCTTTTTGGTTATTCACGTGGCTCTCCCAATCCGTTGGCGGCGCAATTTGGGCGGATTGCCATCGCGAAAGTCGCGTTGCCGGCAATGGCCCTGCGCCCCCTCTGTCTCGGAACCTGAAAGATTCCCCCACCGACGCATGGTGCGCGTCAACCTGCGGGGTTACATCTTCGGTGGGGCGGCGGAATGCTTGATACCAAGCCTATTACTACGTCCACCGACCACTTTCCAGAGCCTCATCGCCTTGCGGTCCGGGTGCCTGAGAGTTTCCGGGGCGGTTGCTCCTTCGGCGCCGACATCATTCTTTTGCCGGTCTCTCCCTCAAGGGTCATCTGAGAAAA
>PTLL01000110.1 GCA_002938315.1 Alphaproteobacteria bacterium MarineAlpha3_Bin2
TTAGAGCCAATGAGTTTGTGGCCCTGCATAAAATTTAAGTATCGACCAATTGAATGTGCCAACGATTTTTTATTGGACAATGGTAAACTTTATATTCACAATATGTAAAGTATTCTGCTTTGAATTATAATTATACGACAGGGTAACAGGGACGTAATTTTCTATCTGACCACAAGCTTTTGGATCTTCACCTACTCTCCAGGATAAGCCTGAGGCGGGGTGATTGAAGAGGGTTTGTCGCGCTAATAAAAGGAGGCAGCTTTGGGAGACAGAATATTGGCCGTTTGGGCCTTGGGGGTTGTTTTGAGTTTAGGGTTCAGTACCAACGCAACCGCCGCCGAAAAATTAATGAAATTTATGGTAAAGGACGGCGCCATTGCCAAATCCCTAACCGGGAAACCGGGGGATGCGACAAAGGGCCGGAAGCTGGCGATCAGTCGCAAACAGGGCAATTGTCTTGCCTGCCATAAAATGCCGATACCCGAACAACCCTTCCACGGTGAGGTCGGCCCCGAACTCAATGGGGTAGCCGGACGCCTTTCGGAAGGCCAAATAAGGGCGATGATCGTCAATCCGAAAATGGCCAACCCGAATACCATCATGCCGGCTTTTTACAGGAATGAGGGATTCACCCGAGTGCTGAAGAAGTTCAAGGGCAAAGCCATGCTTTCCGCTTCTCAGGTCGAGGACCTGGTCGCCTATACGATGACGCTTAAATAAGGGGCCGCCGCGCAATGAAACGCATGGTTTTAATTAGAGGCAATCACGAAAAGGCGAATACGCCAAGGAGACATTGATGTCTGTACAATTTAATACCCAAAATATTCGGCGGCGTGATGTGCTGGCTTTGGCCGGCACGGGGGTCGTTGCCGTCAGCAGCATCGGGCTTTTCGCGGGGGACGCCATGGCGGACCCGGCGGCCGTTGCCAAGGCCATTAAAGACAGGATCGGCGGCAAGAAATCCATGGCCGGCAATATCACGCTTGAACTTCCGCAGATCGCGGAAAACGGCAATACGGTTCCCATCGCGGTTGAGGTCGAAAGCCCGATGAGCAGCAGTGATTATGTCAAGGCTGTTCACATCTATGCCGAAGGGAATCCTGCTCCGGATGTCGCGACGTTCAGGTTTACGCCTGACAGCGGCAGGGCCCGGGTTTCGACACGGATGCGCATGATCAAGAGCCAGAATATCGTGGCGGTTGCCGAAATGAGCAACGGTAAGGTCCACATGGTCAAGAATGCGGTTAAAGTCACAATCGGCGGCTGCGGCGGCTGACGGGTAATAGGGAGTATTAGAAATGGCAAAAGCCAGAGTGAAAGCGCCTAAGTCCGTCAAGAAGGGCGAGGTGTTCGAAGTCAAGACGCTGATTTCTCATAAGATGGAAACCGGCCTCAGGAAAAACAAGAAAACGGGGAAGAAGATTCCGCGGAAAATCATCAACAAATTCTCCGTGACGTACGGTGGCAAGGAAGTGTTTGGGTCTGATTGGCATCCGGCGGTTTCCGCCAACCCTTATGTTTCCTTTTTCGTTAAAGCCTCCGCGAGTGGCCCAATGAAATTCCAATGGACCGAAGATGGCGGCGCGGTTACCGAGAAAACCGTCAACATCAAAGTCACGTAAGAATAGGGGAAAATCATGAAAAATCATTTTCAGGGAATCTTGATGGGCGCCGTTGTGGTCGGCCTGTCGGGCTTTGCCGGCATCGCCAGCAGCGCCGAAATGACCTACAAGGCCGGGGACCGGAGTAGCGGCTATACCTACGCAACCAAGGAAACCCAGGGCATTCAGGACGATGATATTGCCAATCCGGCATATGTCTATGTCGATGACGGTGAGGCCCTATGGAGCAAGGTGGACGGCAAGGCGGGCAAGTCCTGTGCGTCTTGCCATGCCGTCGATTCGGCGATGTTGTCCGACGTCGGCACACGCTATCCCGTCTATAATGCGAAACTGGGCAAATTGCAGAGTCTTGAGCAAAAGATTAACCAGGAACGCGAAGAAAAGATGGTGGCCAAGCCCTACAAGTGGGAATCCGGCTCGATGCTTGCGATGACGATCTATATGCGGAACCAGTCCAAGGGCAAGCCCATGAACGTCAGTATTGACGGGCCGGTGATTCCTTTCTTCGAAGCCGGCAAAAAGTTCTATGATCAGAAGCGCGGCCAATTGGATATGTCCTGCGCGAATTGTCATGTGGACAACGCCGGCAACAGGATTCGGGCCAACCTGTTAACGGAAGGGCAAAGCAACGGCTTCCCCACCTATCGTTTAAAGTGGCAGAAGCCGGGATCGATCCATCGCCGTTTCCGTGGCTGCAACAAACAGGTGCGGGCGACGCCTTATGGTTATGGTTCCGACGAATACGTCAACCTGGAACTCTATGTCGCATGGCGTGGGCGTGGTTTGTCGGTGGAAACGCCTGCCGTCAGAAACTAATTTAAAAACCCCACCTAATAATTTAAGGGGGAGTGCGGTGGGCCGCATTCCCTCTTTTTTTTAAAGAACTAAGAATAATTTATAGGAACTAATAATAATGTTGGATCGGCGGCAATTCCTTCAAGTCGCGGCGGCAACCGCAGCCATCACCGGCGTTTCGGGCGGCCTTTTTCCCAGCGCCCTGGCCCGCCAATCGATTACCCAGAAGGACCTTCTGGATTTTGAGTCTGTTGGCCAAGTCACCTTACTTAATTTCACCGACTGTCATGCACAGCTGGTTCCATTGTATTTCCGTGAGCCGTCCACCAACATCGGCGTCGGCGACGTTTACGGGCTGCCGCCCCATATCACCGGTAAGGAATTGTTGAAAAAATTTGGCCTCAAGGGAGGCTCGCCCGAGGCCTACGCCTTTTCCAGTCATGATTTCGTTAACTTGGCAAAGGATTACGGGCGCATCGGCGGCATCGACCGCATGGCGACCCTGGTTAAGGCGATCCGGGCCGAACGGCCGAACAATACGCTTCTTTTGGACGGTGGCGACACCTGGCAGGGGTCTTACACATCGTTGAAAACCAGCGGAGAGGACATGGTCGATGTCATGAATGCGCTGGGTGTAGAAGCCATGACCGCGCATTGGGAGTTCACCTACGGCGCGGACCGGGTGAAGGAATTGATCGAGAAGATAAAATTTCCGTTCCTGGCCGGTAACGTCCGCGATACGGAATGGGAGGAAGAAGTTTTCAAATCGACCACCAATTTCGAACGTGGCGGCGTTAAGATTGTGGTGATCGGACAGGCTTTTCCTTATACGCCGGTCGCCAATCCCCGCTACAAGATTCCCCAATGGTCCTTCGGAATTCGAGAAAAATTGGTCCGCAAACGCGTGCAAGCGGCGCGCGACGGCGGCGCCGAATTGGTGGTTCTGCTTAGCCATAATGGCTTTGATGTTGACCGCAAGCTTGCGTCCCGTGTCGACGGCATCGACGTGATCCTGACCGGCCACACCCATGACGCCATCCCCGCCGCGATCAAGGTGAACAATACCTTGCTGGTGGCATCCGGGTCGCACGGCAAGTTCCTGGCCCGCCTGGATCTGGACATCAAGGGTAAGCGTGTCGTCGATTACCGGTTCAAGTTGATCCCGGTGCTGTCCGATACCATTATCCCGGACCCCGAAATGGCGGCCCTGATCAAGAAAATCCGTGCGCCCCATGAAAAGGACATCCGCCGTGTTCTCGGCCGCACCAACGGTCTTCTCTTTCGGCGCGGCAGTTTCAATGGAACCTTCGACGACCTGATCTGTAATGCGCTGATGGAGGAAAGGGATGCCGAAATTTCCCTGTCGCCAGGATTTCGGTGGG
>PTLL01000111.1 GCA_002938315.1 Alphaproteobacteria bacterium MarineAlpha3_Bin2
TTGATACGGCATGCCGAGGTCGACAGGGAAAGGCTCGGCGGCGGCGCCCCAAATCAAAAAGGCGACATTCATCAGCACGATGGACATGCCAAAGCCACAAATGATCATGCCCATTCCGGCGACCGTATAGCCGCCGCCGCTTTTGGTTAAGCGGCGATAAAACACCCGCTCGATCCCCATGCCAAGAACACCGGCGCATAGCATCGCCAGCACCAAAGCGGCCGGGTAGGGGAAACCCATCGTTTGTGTAAAAACGAGACCGAAAAATGCGCCGAACATATAAAGTTCGCCGTGCGCGAAATGAACGATATCAAGGCCTGAATAAATCAGCGAAATGCCCAACGCCACGATGCCGTAGACAACACCAATCGTCACCCCAAAGAGGATGAAGGCAAAAAGCGATGAAAAATCAAATTCCACGAACTAATGTCTCCGTCAACTAGGCTTTAATATCGCGCGTCGTATCGACCACTGTTCCACCAAGGAACGATGCTTTTACATTTGGATCACTAATCAAATCCCGCGCTTCCCCTTCGAGGAGAATCACACCATCCCGAATGATATATCCGTAATCGGCCAACAACAGCGCCATCCTGACGTTCTGTTCGACCATCAAAATCGACAATCCGGATTTTCGAATACGGTTAATGGTCGAAAAAATATCCATCACGACCTTTGGCGCCAAGGCGGAGCTCGGCTCATCCAGCATCAGCAGTTTCGGGCTTGCCATTAAGCCGCGCCCGATAACAAGCATCTGCACTTCACCGCCGCTCAACGTTGCCGACAGTTGCGTTCGCCGTTCCAATAATCGGGGGAAAAACGTATAAACCCGTTCCAGATCATTGGCGATTGCCGGCTTGTTGTTTCGAGTATAGGCGCCAAGCATCAGGTTTTCTTCGACCGTCATCGCCGGATACGCATCCTTGCCCTGCGTCACTTGCGTAAGGCCGGCCCTTACAATCGTATGCGGAGGAAGGTTTTGGATGGGCTGCCCGTCAAATTCGATGGCGCCGTCCCAGACTGGGAGCAAGCCGGAAAGCGCTTTTAAAAGGGTTGTTTTCCCCGTGCCATTGCCGCCCAGCAAGGCGACGATTTGTCCTTCAGACACATTCAGGTCGACGCCTTGCAAGATTTGAATTTTGCCGTAGCCGGTGGTCAATCCAGAGACTTTCAGCATCATGCCCTCACTTCGGCATGCCAATGGGGCATCCGGTATAACATAGCCATGTTGACGCCAGCTTCCAGCGCCACGCCCACAAATCTGGCTCGACAAAACTTCAAGGTATCATTTTTCAGCCAGTTGGGCTGACCTCCCCCGTAAAAAATAGAAGCTCACATCAGGCGGTTCCGCGCCGATGCATGGCATTCCTTTACATAATTACTTAGCGCATCGCCAATCGATTAGGAAGTGATAAGATTTGGCAGAAACAAGACGGATTTCGAAAAGGACCATTCACGGTGAATGCACTCAAATCCCCCAAGGTTGTGGTTATTGGCGCCGGGGCGATCGGCGGATTATTCGGTGGACTCCTCAGCGAGGGCGGCTTGGATGTAACCCTGGTTGATGTCAACCAAGCACATATCGACGCTATCGCCATGAACGGCCTGAAAATCGTTGGGTATGGCGGCGATCGATTTATCGACATCAAAGCCACCACTGATCCGAAAATGGCAGGTGTCGGCGATATTGTCATTGTTCAGTGCAAGGCCACGCATACCGAAAACGCCGTAAAAAATGCGCTCCCGGTATTTGGTGATCACACTATCGTCGTCAGTTTCCAAAACGGAATCGGCAATGAAGAGGTCATCGCCGGTATTATTGGTGAGGAACGCGTGATTGGCGGCCTCACGGCCCAGGCTGCGATTGTCGAGGGCCCGGGGGTCATTCGAAACTACAGTGACTTGCCGACATATGTTGGTGAAATTTTCGACCCGGATGTTGGGCCGCTGACGCCACGGATCGAGACGTTAGCTCAATCCTTCTCCGCCGCCGGCCTAGATACCCACGGCAGTTCAACTATCCGATTGGATATGTGGAAAAAGCTGCTCGGCAATATCGGGCTCTCGGCGACTTCCGGGACAACGGACCTGGCCTCCGCCGACATGATCAAGATACCAGAATTGGCGGCCACCATTCACCGGGCCGTCAATGAAGCCGCGGCAGTTGCTGCTGCCTGTGGTTTCGCAATCCCGGAAGCGGAGAAACATGAAATCTTGGATAAATTGACCAGCACGTCCGCCGGAACAGGTGAGTCAAAATCTTCGCTTTGCGCGGATCTACGCTCCGGTCGCCCTACGGAAATCGATCGGATTTATGGAACGGTTGTTCGTTTTGGTAAGGAACATGGCGTGTCTACACCGACACTGGATACCCTCATCGCCATCGTCCGTGGGATGGAAAGTCACTACATTTAAGTATTGGGAACCCATTTCAAAATATGCTGACCAACAGCAGTAAGATCACCATCCTGGTTGGTTACTTTAATATCGGCGGTTGATCGCCTCCTTTCCTTGTCGATGGCCGTAATTTCATAGTCTACGGTAACCGTGTCGCCGAGAAACACCGGCTTAAGAAAACGCAACCGGTCATAGCCAAGGGAAACTGGTGTTTCATCCGCATCACGGCAGTGTTCAATGGCCTTACTCGAAGCGGTGGACATATAACCCACCATCAACGCGCCGTGCGCCATCAGCTTTCCGTAACTGGATTTTTCCATATAGGCTTTGTTGACGTGGTTGGGCGCCAAATCGCCGGTAATTCCTGCAAACAAATAAACATCGCTTTCGGATACGGTTTTTGTGAACGTTGCCCCATCCCCAACCTTTACATGAAAATCTGACACGTCCCTTATCCCTCCCTAACGGTTCTTCCATTTCGGTTGACGTTTTTCTAAAAAGGCCCGTGAACCTTCCTTTGCATCGTCGCTGGTGAGCATCTTCTCGTAGACCGAATAATCAGCAGAAAAAGCCGCCTGCAGAGAAGCTTCCGTCAATCCGTCCGCGATTATCTGTTTTGTGGCGCGAACGGAAATTGGGGCGCCTTCAAGTATCTCCTCTGCCAGCGACGTTACAGTTTCCCTAAGATTTTCCGGTTCCGCGATGCGGTTAATAAGGCCGAACTCCTTTGCCTGATTGGCATCAAATAGGGCGCCGGTTAATGCGATCTCCATTACATGCTTTATCGGCAGTTGACGTGCTAATCGATGCAGGCCGCCGGACGCCGTCAAGCCTACCTTCACCTCCGGTAGCCCGAACTTAGCCTGCGGTACGGCAATCGCGATGTCGCATGCCAGAACAATCTCCAGACCGCCTCCTATGGCATGTCCGTTGATGGCGGCAATCACGGGTTTTAGAAGATCGAACCTCTCCGTCAGTCCGGCAAATCCGGTCGCCGGCATGTCGTCCCCGCCCATTTCCGCACGCACCTTCAGATCTGAACCGACACAGAAAGCCTTTTTGCCGGTTCCAGTGATGATGGCGACACGCAGATCGTCATCAGCCGCGTAACGGTCGAATGCCTCACTCAATTGACGATGCGATGGTGGATCAAGGGCGTTCAACACCTCGGGCCGATCAATCGAAATGGTCATGATAGGACCCGTGCAATCCACCAGGATGGTGCTGTCGTCGTTCACAACATCACCCGCTTTCCAGCCTTAGCAGCATCAAAAACCGCCAGCGTAACCCGCAATGTCTCCGTTGCATCACCAGCCGTTATCCGCGGCTCCTCGCGTCCGGAAATTACCGCGCAGAAATGGG
>PTLL01000112.1 GCA_002938315.1 Alphaproteobacteria bacterium MarineAlpha3_Bin2
CGGCATCGGCCCGGGGATGGTCCAATTCGCCGAGTTCTCGAAGAGAATTCCCGAGGACGTACGGAAAATGGCGGCCAAGGCCCGCGACGATATCGCCGCCGGCAAGCTGCATCCCTTCACCGGGCCCATCAACAAACAGGATGGTTCGGTTTGGCTGAAGGCCGGACAAACCGCCCCTGACGGCGATCTCGCCGGGATGAATTTCTATGTCGAGGGGGTTGAGGGGTCACTGCCCAAGTAGGCTATCCTATAGGCGGTCTGGCCATGGGTCAGGCCGCCCTTTTTTTGTTCCAGAATAATCAGAAAGACGGCGGAATTTGGCATGGCTGAAAACCTTGTTCTGAAAGGACAGACCCTCTCTTTCGCCGATGACCCCTTTTTGGTTGGTCCAGAGGCCGCGGTCGAACATTATTCGGACGGGGCCGTCTGGATGCAGGATGGCTTGATCCGCGGGGTTGGACCGGCCATGGAAATTCTTGATACAGCCACCGGCGCGACAGTAGTCGATTATGGCGACTATCTGATCACCGCCGGTTTCGTCGATTGCCACGCGCATTACCCGCAACTGCCGATTATCGCATCGTACGGTGAGCACCTGTTGGCGTGGCTGGAAAAATACACTTTTCCCATTGAACGCCGCTTCAACGATCCAGGCCACGCCCGCGCCGCCGCCGACCTGTTTCTCGATGAATGCCTAAGGAACGGCATTACCACGTCCAGCGTTTATGCCACCGTGCATTCCAGTTCCGTTGATGCGTTTTTCGAAGCGGCGACGGAACGTAACCTGCGGATGGCCTGCGGAAAGGTGCTGATGGATCGAAACGCCCCGGAGGAACTCTGCGATACGGCCGAAAGCGGGTATGAGCAGTCGAAGGCCTTGATCGGGAAGTGGCACCAGGTCGATCGCTGCGTCTACGCCATCACGCCGCGTTTCGCCCCGACCTCGACGCCGGCTCAATTGGAGGCCGCCGGGGAATTGTGGAAGGAGCATCCCGATGCCCTTGTGCAGACACACCT
Organism: Alphaproteobacteria bacterium MarineAlpha3_Bin2; assembly: GCA_002938315.1. Classification (GTDB taxonomy): domain Bacteria; phylum Pseudomonadota; class Alphaproteobacteria; order Rhodospirillales; family Casp-alpha2; genus Casp-alpha2. The sequence continues at coordinate 1,018 of PTLL01000112.1, forward strand.
GTCGGAAAACGCCAAGGAAATTACCTGGGTCGCGGAACTTTTCCCCGAGGCGCCTGACTACTTCGGCGTTTATGAGCATTTTGGCCTGACCGGCCCCGGGGCCATCTTTGGGCACGCCATACACCTGACGGAGCGCGAACAGGCCGCACTTCGGCAGTCCGGCTCGGCCATTGCCCATTGCCCGACGTCGAATACCTTCATTGGCTCCGGTCTTTTTGATATGGCGGGGCTGCGTGAAGGCGCTCAGCCGGTCATTGTCGGTCTTGCCACCGACGTCGCCGGAGGCTCGTCAATGTCGATGTTTGATGTCATGCGAACAGCCTACGAAATCAGCCAGTTGCGCGGCTATAGCCTGCATCCGGCCAAGGCCTGGTACTTGGCCAGCGTCGGTTCGGCCAAGGCCATGCAGCTCGATGATCGGATCGGCAATCTGGCCCCCGGCTTTGAGGCGGACGTTACCGTCATTGATTTGGTCTCGACGCCGCTGATCGAACAGCGAATGGCGGGCGCCGATACCCTATGGGACGCGTTGTTCGCGCAGATGATTCTTGCCGACGACCGCGCCATTCGCGCGACCTACGCGCAGGGACGATTGGTCCACCAAATTTAGCCGGCTCCGATGCGTCGCGCGCTTTACGTAACGCCGAGCCCCTCGATCATCCGGGCAACGGGATGGTCGTGAAAACGAAGGGCCAGAAAATCAATGAAGGCCCTGGTCTTGGCCGGCTGTTCGCGGCGCGACTGCATCAGCGTATGAAGCGATAGGTCACGCGGCCAAAAATCGGCCAACGCCGGAACCAAGGCGCCGTTTTCCAGTTCCTTGGAAATATCCCAAACCGATTTCATAATGATCCCATGACCTTCCAATGCCCAGTCGATGAGGACGTCCGACGAACTACTGTCCATATTGCCCGAGACGGTCAAGTTGGTGATTGCGCCGCCGTCGTCGGCGAACTGCCATGTATAGCGCCGTGAACCGGGATAGCGCAGGAGGAGACAATTGTGGGATTTCAATTCATCGGGGGTTTTCGGAATCCCATGCGCTTTCCAGTAATTCGGTGCGGCGCAAACGACGCGGAGATCCGGCGCCAGGCGGCGCATGATGTCGCCAGAGGCTGGCAAAACGCCCTTGCGGATGGCGACGTTGACATCCTCGTCAAGGATATTGACGACGCGATCAGTTGCTTGCAAACGAACCTGAATATCCGGGTTCTCGGCGACAAAGTCCGGCATCAATGGCGCAATATGGCGGCGGCCGAGCGATATCGGCATCGAGACACGCAGCGCCCCGGCAGGACGGCGTTTCATTTCGGCGAGGCGGTGCTCGACTTCCTGAACATCGGAAAGCACCTTCATACAGTGCTCGTAATAAACAAGCCCTTCTTCCGTTGGCCGTACATTGCGGGTCGTCCTGTTGAGAAGTCGAACACCCAACACTTGCTCCAATTTGGCAATGCGGCTGGAGACCACGGCCGTGCTCATGCGAAGTTCCCGCCCGGCGGCTGAAAAACCCTGGCGGTCAACCACGCGTGTGAAAATGGTCATGTCATCGACGGCGTGCATGGGCTTACCCCGGAAAACATCAATTGTTCTATTTTCCAAGATAATCGTATCGATTGTCATGTTTTTTCTTATGGAGGGGAATTGGGGATGCCACCAGGCCGGAACCGCTATGCTCCCGCCATCAGCCGCGCAGCCGAGTCCGCATGGTTTTTAAGGACACCGGGAAGATCAATGGTCATGAGCTTGCCTTCGTAAACCACTTTTCGACCCTCGACGACCGTATGCTTGGCTCGCATGGGGCCACACAGAACCAACCCGGCAACTTTGTCCCAAACCCCGGCCATGTCGATGGCCGTGGTGTCGAAGGCCGCGAAGTCGGCCCGCTTTCCAGGCGCCAGGACGCCAAGGTCATCGCGGCCAAGTACTTGGGCGCCGCCTACGGTGGCGATCTCCAAGGCTTCGCGTGCACACATGGCATCACCACCGTGGGCAACTCGTTGCAGCAGCATGGCCTGGCGTGCTTCATTTAATATGTGACCGGAATCGTTAGACGCCGATCCATCGACGCCCAAGCCGACCTTAACGCCAATATCCAGCATGGCGCGGATCGGGGCGATGCCGCTACCAAGCCGCATGTTTGAGCATGGACAATGCGCCACCCCGGTCATCGAGCGGGCAAAGAGTTCTATCTCAGCGGTATCCAATTTAACGCAATGGGCATGCCAGACATCATCCCCGATCCAGCCCAGATCATCCGCGTACCGGCCCGGCCGGCAGCCAAAATGATCGAGGCAATAGGCGATATCGTCTTCGTTTTCGGCCAAGTGGGTGTGCAACATGACGCCTTGGTCACGGGCAAGCAGCGCTGTGTCGCGCATCAATTCGCGGCTCACCGAAAAAGGCGAACAGGGGGCGACGGCGATGCGGATCATGGCCCCGGGGTTGGGGTCGTGATGGGCCTGAATAACACGCAGACAATCGGCCAGAATATTATCTTCTTGTTCGACGAGACTGTCGGGCGGCAATCCGCCGGCGCTTTCGCCGATGCTCATGGCGCCGCGTGTGGCATGCAGGCGCACGCCAATTTCTTGTGCCGCCTCAATTTCGTCGTCGAGGCGGGCGCCGTTGGGGAA
>PTLL01000113.1 GCA_002938315.1 Alphaproteobacteria bacterium MarineAlpha3_Bin2
AAACAAAGGGCTAGGAATGACATTGTATCACTCCTAACCCCTTGATTTATATGGTAGGCGCTGAGGGATTCGAACCCACGACCCGCTGATTAAGAGTCAGCTGTTTTGAATTGCAATGCCCTGATATTTACGAGCAATTTAAGGCAGTTGCGGATCCTTTAACCACCAAAATCGAACTAAAGGGTCACGTAATCCAGGTGCAAATAACGCTGGTATCGAGCCCCCGCAACCACCATATCCATGGTTACAAGTGTGCAAAATTTAAGTGCAAATAACGCTGGTAGCCAGCCCCCGATTTGAACCTACCTAAATTAAACCTCACTCGATATATTAGAAACTATACCCTTATGAGGATTGGACGTATGCTCGGTAACGACGAAATCCCTCTCTCTCCGCCAATGCCTGCCCACCCCATGATCTCAATGCAATAGGCTTCACCTGCCCTTAGGACCATTTTAGCACCAGGATGCTAGCGTTGGGCTCTGTTTATTGCAGATGAAGGATGCCCACAGTCTTTGATGTATCCAAGGTGACGTCAATTTTTGTTGCCGGCAGTCCGTCAGCCTTCACTTCGATTTTATACTTTTGTCCATCAGCGACAAGGCGATCAAACTTGAAGTCGCCAAAGATGTCGGTAAATAACGGGGTCATTTTTGTTCGACACTTTTTTGATCAAGTCATAGACTTGCTGGCTAAGGAGAACCGGCAAAGGGAGGAGACACAAATGGTACGCCGCTACGACGAAAAAATGTTCGACATCGATCATTTACGGGAAACCGCCGAGCGCCTCAAAATCTGGGGAAAGTGGGGGCCCGACGACGAATACGGCACGGTCAATTATGTCGAGGCCGGGGATGTGGTCGAGGCGGCGAAACTGATCAAGCGCGGCGTTACCTTCGCCCTCGGCCTCAATTTCGACAATGAGGGCCCGCAGACCGGGCTTTGGGGCAACCGCTTCAATCCCATCCACACCATGCTCGCCACCGGCACCGACGCCATCGCCGGCACCCAGGACGAAGGCGGCATCCGCTACGCCGACGATATGGTGTCCCTGCCCCTGCAATGCGGCACCCAATGGGACGCGCTGGGCCATATTTTCTATGACGACAAAATGTGGAACGGCTACGACGCCGCCCTGGTCACCTCCGGCGGCGCCCAAAAGAACGCCATCCACAAGATGCGTGACAAGATGGTCGGGCGCGGTGTTCTGCTCGACGTCGCCCGGCATTTGGGCGTCGATTATTTAGAGGACGGCATGGCCATTGAGAGCGCCGATTTGGATGCCACCGCCCAGGCCCAGGGGGTCGAGATCAAGCGCGGCGATTTTGTCATCGTCCGCACCGGCCAGATGGAGCAGCGCCTCGATGCCGGGGATTGGGGTGGGTATGCGGGGGGTGATGCGCCGGGATTGGCGTTTGAGACCTGCGAATGGATCCACGACAAAGAGCTCGCCGCCATCTGCACGGACACCTGGGGCTGCGAGGTCAGGCCCAACGAAACCACCGAGGCCCAGCAGCCCTGGCACTGGATCGTAATTCCCATGATGGGCATCACCATGGGCGAAATATTTTACCTGAAAGACCTGGCCGACGACTGCGCAGATGACGGGGTGTACGAATTCTTTTTCTGCGGACCGCCGCTGCCCATCACCAGGGGCGTCGGCTCGCCGATCAATCCGCAAGCCATCAAATAGGGGACCGGCTTAAGGGAGGAGACGATAATGGCCAAGGACGGAAAAGTCATCATCACTTGCGCGGTGACGGGGTCGATACACACGCCGACCATGTCGGAACACCTGCCCCTGACCCCCAATGAAATCGCCGAGAACGCCATCGGCGCGGCGGAAGCGGGGGCCTCCATTCTGCACCTCCACGCCCGCAACCCGGAAGACGGAAGCCCGACCCCGGACCCGGACGTGTTCATGCAGTTCCTTCCTCGCATCAAGCAATCCACCGATGCCGTGGTCAACATCACCACCGGCGGCGGCCACGGCATGACCTTGGAAGAGCGCTGCGCCGGAGCGCTCCGCGCATCGCCTGAAATGACGTCGCTCAACATGGGCTCGATGAATTTCGGCCTCTATCCCATTTTGGAGAAAAATTACGACTGGAAATACGAGTGGGAACCGAAATACCTGGAAATGACCCGTGACTTCATCTTCCGAAACACCTTCAAGGATATTGAATGGGTGCTGAAAGAGCTGGGCGAGGGGCACGGTGTGCGCTTCGAGTTCGAGTGCTACGACATGGGGCATTTGTACAATCTCGCCCATTTCGTCGACCGGGGTCTGGTTAAGCCGCCCTTCTTCGTGCAGACCATCTTCGGCATTCTGGGCGGCATCGGCGCCGATATCGAGAACCTTACCCACATGCGCCGGATCGCCAACAAGCTGTTCGGCGAGGAAAACTACGAATGGTCGATCCTCGCCGCCGGCCGCCACCAAATGAGCTTCGTCACCACCGGCGCCATCCTGGGCGGCAATGTGCGGGTCGGCCTCGAGGATTCCCTCTATATCGGCAAGGGCCAGCTGGCCACATCCAACGCCGAACAGGTGACCAAAATCCGCCGCATCATCGAGGATTTATCCCTCGAAGTGGCGACCCCCGCCGAAGCCCGCGAGCGCCTGGCCTTAAAGGGCGGTGACCAGGTCGGCTTCTAGGAAACGATAAAGTGTCTAGGCGCCCAAGTAATATTGTTTGATCATATCGTTGTCTTTCAGGTCCTGGGCGCTCTTGCCTTCGAACTCGATCTGGCCATGGACGATGATGTAGCCGCGATCAGCAATCTTGATGGCTTGGTTGAAGTTCTGCTCCGCCATCAGGATGGTGAGGTCGCGAAGTTCTTTCAATTCCTTGATCTTGGCGATCATCCGGCTGACCAAAATCGGCGCCAGCCCGACCGAGGGTTCATCGACAAGGAGAATTTTGGGTTCCGACATCAGTGCCCGGGCCACGGCCACCATCTGTTGCTCGCCGCCGCTCATGCTTCCGGCCAATTGACGGCGGCGTTCCTTGAGGACGGGAAAGGTCTCGAACACGAAGTTCAAATTCTCGTCAATTTTGGCGCGCGCCGCATTTCGGAAGGCGCCGAGGATCAAGTTTTCTTCAACACTCAGACTGGCAAACAGGCGCCTGCCCTCGGGGACCAAGGCAACCCCTAGATCGACGACTTCCTGCGGCGCCTTGCCGACCAGGTCGATGCTTTTGCCATCCACATTGAGAACGATTTCCCCGGCCTCCGGGGTGATGATACCCATGACGCATTTGAGCAAGGTGCTTTTGCCGTTGCCGTTTGAGCCCAGGAGAACGACGGTTTCGCCGTCGTTCACCGAAATTGCGACGTCATGCAGCACTTGAACGGGGCCGTACCCCGCCTTCCCAATGTTGATGCTGATGCTACTCGCCAAGATAAGCCCTCTCCACATCGGGGTTTTGAACGACTTCATCCGGCGTGCCCTCGGCAATCTTCTGGCCGGCATCAAGAACGACGATCCGTTGTGAAAAACGCATTACGGCGCGCATGATGTGTTCGATCATGATGACGGCCAACCCGTGCTCATTGAGGGTCATCAAAATCTCCAAGATTTCATCGACTTCCGAGCTGGAAAGGCCAGCCATGGCTTCA
>PTLL01000114.1 GCA_002938315.1 Alphaproteobacteria bacterium MarineAlpha3_Bin2
GCAAATTCCCAAGCCCAAGGGGATGCGGTCTGATCGGACAACACAAAGGTGCCTAGAGCCCCGCTTTGAAAACGCATGACCATTGCGGCGGCGTCTTCTTTTTCTATCTCCATAACGCTACTTGAAACCTCGGCAGAAATACTTTCGACCTCGCCGCAAATATAGCGAAGCGTATCGATCTCGTGGATCAAATTGGTAAGCACCGGACCGGCTTCCCATTTTTTCCTCCAGTCCGGATCATAGTAGTCGTCGTTCTTTCGGGCATTCCATTGTCCCGTCACGGCGACGAGAGTACCCAGCGTACCGGTTTGCACAATCTCGCGGGCTTTATGAACTTGCGGGTAATACCGACGATGATGACCGACCAGAACATGGATACCGGTATCGGCCGATTTTTCTACGACCCGTCCGGCTTCTTCAAGCGTTGCCATAATAGGTTTTTCGACCAGCACATGGACACCGGCCTGAAGTGCCGCTAGCGTTGGCTCACAATGATGCTCCGTCGGTGTTGAAACGATGATGCCGTCGATGGTTTCGGTCGCCAGCATGGATTGCACATCAGCATGGAGGGGGACGTCCATTTCTTCGGCCAAAGCCTTACCCGTCGGTGCGGGATCAGCCACTGCAACTAGTTCTGCGACCGGGTCCTCGGCAATTGCGCCGGCGTGGCCCCGGCCGATGATGCCGCCACCGACGATGGCTAGACGGACAGGGTTCATCACGCATGCTCCATGAAATGAGACGATGGCATGGTTAGCAACGGCTCATCGACGATTGGCTGGAACTCCATTCTATTCAGAATATCGGCCTCGACATCTATTCCGGGGGCGACTTCGATGAGATGCACTCCGTCAGAACGGAGTTCAAAAACGCAGCGTTCGGTCACGTACAGCACGGTCTGATTTTGTGATATCGCTTGTGTGCCTGAAAAGGTGATCTGTTCGACCTCTTTCACCAGTTTCGTTACCGCGCCGTTCGCTTCGATCTTCAAGGTGCCGTCGCCAGTTTCCAATTTTGCCCCCTTCGCCTCAAAGGTCCCTACGAAGACCATCTTCCGTGCGTTCTGGGCAATATCAACGAAGCCGCCGGGGCCGACAGTAAGCCCACCAAGTTTCGATGCGTTAACATTGCCATGCCGGTCAATCTCGCCAAAGCCCAGGAACGCAATATCCAAACCGCCGCCGGAGTAAAAATCGAACTGCGAAGGACCATCAATCATACACGTCGGATTGAGCGCATATCCGAACAGGGATCCGGAAAGCAACGTCCCGCCATAGGTGCCATGTTCGATGGTTTGATAATAACGCCCCACCTCACCACGTGCGGCGACGATACTGGCCACCTCGTCGGGAATGCCGAAACCATAATTGATGACGGCGCCGTCACGGAGTTCTTCATGCGCCCTTCGCGCAATGATCTGGCGCACCGAAAAAGACGGCATCGGCGGATCCGGCTGAACATCAACCTTCTCGCCGGAAATGGCGGGGTCGTAAATCAGGTCATAGCCCTGGCGCTGATCCTTATCGACCACAATGGCATCGACGATCGCTGAGGGAACCCGAACAGACCGTGCCGTCAATTCGCCGTTCTTCACGCGCTCCTTAACCTGAAATATTACCTTGCCACCGCTGTTGTGGGCCGCGGCGGCCATTGCATAGATTTCAACGTTCGCCGGTTCTTGATCAAGACTGACGTTTCCATCGTCATCGGCGAACGATCCTTTGAGTAGGGCAACATCGATAGGGATGGGGAGGTAGCGAAGATATTCTTTTCCATCTATCTCGATCAATTTGACCAATTCGTCTTTGGCGCGATCATTCATGCGACCGCCGTCAAGCCTGGGATCGGCAAAAGTACCAAGCCCCACATGCGTTATCAGGCCCGGACGCTTTGCGGCGACTTCTCGCATCAACTGCATCATGACGCCGCCAGGCAGGACATAAGCTTCAATTTTATTGTCGCGGGCTAACTCCTGCATACGCGGCGACCAAACCCAATGCCCGCCAATGACACGCTTGACCATTCCTTCATGGGCGAAACGATTGAGCCCCCGTGTTTCCCGGTCACCAATGCCGAGAGAGTGGATAACTGTTAAATCGCGGGGTTTCCCCTTATCGAGAAATCTTTTTTCAGCCTCATGATGCAACAACGACGCCTCGACAAGGCCACCCCCACCACCGACAAGACCAACGGTATCGCCATCTTCAATGAGTGCGGCAACCTCTGCGCGGTCGATGAACTTACTAGAGATCACTGTGCCACCAGATCATAAAGTTGCGGTGCGCCTTTCAACAGCGCTTTGGCTATTACAGTACGGTGGATTTCGGAGGTCCCGTCAAATATCCGGTAAATACGTGCATCTCGGTAGTATCGTTCGATCGGCAGACCCTTGGCATAGCCTGAACCGCCAAAAATCTGTACGGCGCGGTCGACGACCCGGCCCAAGGTCTCGGACGCCTGCACCTTGACCATCGAGATTTCCTCCCGGGCTTCGTTGCCCCGATCAATGGAGCAAGCGGTAGCGTACAAGGCCAGCCGTGCCGCCTTGATTTCCATGGCGCTGTCGGCAAGCATCTTCTGGATCATTTGGAATTCGCCAATCGGTGAACCAAATTGTTTGCGTTGGCGGGCGTGCTCAATGGTCAAATCCAGGATACGCGTGGCCTTGCCGATTGCCCGAGCGCCAATTTGCGCCAGGCGAACACGGCCAAGTGTTTCCAGGGCCAGCTTGAGCCCATCCCCTTCCGGACCAAGAAGGGTTTCCGGACCAAGTTTCACGTCATCAAAAAACAAATCCGCATGGGTGGTACCGCGCAGGCCCATCATCGGCTGATCGGGGCCAATAGTGAAACCCTCCAATCCCTTGTCAACGATGAAGGTGGAAATTCCCCGGTGGGCCGCTTCCTGATCCGTTACGGCCGTGACAACGAAGAAATCCGAAAAATGGGCATCAGAGATAAAACATTTCTGGCCCGACAAAATCCAAGTGTCCCCTTCCCGGCGGGCGGTGGTCCTGATGCTGGCTGCATCCGACCCCGCCTCCGGCTCGGTAAAGGCGATGGAGAATGTCCGGCGCCCTTTGACGCTTGGAAGTAGCCAACGCTCCTGTTGTTCCGGCGTTCCTGCCAACAGAATTTCATAAACGTTACCAAAGGCGCGGCGGATGAGAATGTCCGTGGTGTAGCCGAATTGTTCCTCAACCAACATCCAGTCGAGTGTTGAAAGCCCACCGCCGCCGTGTTGCTCCGGAATGTTCATGGCATAGAAGCCAAGATCGCGGGAGTTTTTGAGAATCCGTTCCGCGTCCTCGACCGCGAGTTCTCCGGTCTGCTCGACGATATCTTCCAAGGGGTGCAACTCAATGCCTATAAATCGCCGGAGGGTTGATACCAGCAAGGATTGCTCGTCAGAAAGCTGGAACTCCATCAGTAATACCCTTTTGCACCACCACCATCGATGCTAATGCCACCCCCATGAATATGCCGCGCTTCGGGTGAACACAGAAAGGCAACCAATTCGGAAACGTCTTCCGGGCGCCCCAACCGCCGGATGCCCTCAGCTTCGACAGCTTCCTGTTGTATCTGCTCCAGCGACTTATCCTGTTGCTGGGCCCG
>PTLL01000115.1 GCA_002938315.1 Alphaproteobacteria bacterium MarineAlpha3_Bin2
CTGAAATTCGTATAGAAGACGTCGACGCGGACATGGCCTTCTTCAAGCAATGTATAAGCGCTGGCGAACAGGAATAGGGCCGCATACCAAAAGCGCACCAAGTCGCCCATAAAGACTTGTTCGTAGGAAAAGATGAAGCGGGTAATGACAATCATAAGCTCGGCCACGATGACCAGTAACGCCAACCACGGGAATCCCAGCGAACGCGAGAACACGGCGGTGATGATCGCCAGCCCTATCAACGGAATATGTACGACCGGACCTCGGTAAAGGGATTTCCCCAAATTCAGGGCCATTTCATTGCCGAACACCACCGGCAAAAAGCCCTCGACCCGCATAAAGGAAATAATCGCATCGGCAATGCCGATGTAAAGAACGGCGAAGAAAGCCGCCCGGATGATAAAGGTATTGATGTTGGAAATGCGTACGCTGTCGGCACGCAGGTTCCGGTCTCCGGTCCGCAACACGTAAAAACCCACTAAGGCGACGGCGACGGGATAAGCCGCCAGTTGCAGCCAGGCGAACGCCATCGGCGCGCCCTTATTGCCGCTGCCCAAGCCAAGCGGTGCTCCTTCGCCGGGCCAGCCGTGCCAAAAGGTGAGATAGTTGTTGAACAGGAATACGGTCATTGACGCCAACACTGCCCAACCGAACATGCGAACCAGGAGCGTCGTGCGATGGTTTAATTCGGGAACCGTAAAATCCGCAGAATTACCGGTACCGCCAAGTACAGTATTGGCATCGGCCGTCATAAAAAATTTTCCAAAACAATAAGAACTGGTGGGACGAGGCAATGCCCCGTCCCACCATGACATATTACTTAGCTGCGATTAGGCTTCAATGCCGAGAACGCGGTTGCGCTGGTTGATGTAGCCCGCATCGGAGAGCAACATCCACCGGCCGACATCCGCCCGCGTCGCCGCAAAGCTTTCATGAATCTTCGCTGCCAGCGGACTGTGCGCCCGTGTTTCTGCGAAGACTTCCGTGGCCGCTTTGCCGAAGCTGTCGTAGATATCGTCGTTGAAGGAACGAACCTTGACACCGTGATCTTTGATCAAGCGGTCGAGGTAGGTGCCGTTGTTGGCGTTGGTTTCGGCCATCATGCGCGAGTTTTCTTCGTTACAAGCGCCTTCGATGATGGCCTGATGGGTCTTCGACAGGCCATCCCACCACTTCTTGTTCATGCCCAGGGTCAGCTGCGAAGCCGGCTCGTGCATGCCCGGATAGTAGTAGTACTTGGCGGCTTCATAGAACTTCATGAAGAAGTCGTTCCACGGGCCGACCCACTCGGTGGCGTCAATGGAGCCGGAGACCAGGTTTTCATAAATCTGGCTGCCCGGCAGCGAAACCGTGGACGCGCCCAATTTGGCCAGAACGTCGCCGCCGAGGCCCGGAATGCGCATTTTCAGGCCCTTGAAGTCGGACGCCGAGTTCATTTCCTTATTGAACCAGCCGCCCATCTGTACGCCGGTGTTGCCGCAGGGGAAGCCCTTGATGCCAAAACTGCCGGCCAGTTCATCATGCAGTTGTTGGCCGCCGCCGAATTTCATCCAGGCTTCCATTTCGACAAAGACGAGACCGAACGGAACGGCAGTGAAGTATGCCCAGCCGGGGTGCTTGCCTTTCCAGTAATAGTCGGCGGCGATGTAGGCTTGGCTGTTGCCGGAGGCGACTTCGTCGAAAGAATCGAAGGCGCCGACACGTTCGCCGGCTGCGAAGTATTTGACCTGAATCTGACCCTCGGTCAGTTCCGGAATACGTGCCGCCAGGCGTTGTGCACTGGTGCCAAGGCCCGGGAAATCACGGCCCCAGGTCGAGACAATAATCATTTCCTTCCGGCCCGCCGCAATCGCGGGTGCCGCCAACGTTGAAGCGGCAACGCCAGCCGCGCCGGCAAGGGCGGTGTTTTTCAAAAAATTACGTCTTTTCATAATATGTTCTCCCCTAAGTTGGTCCGTAAATTTGATTTCATTTCCGATTCAAGGCATCCAGGGACACCAAGAATTTGAGACAGCAGACCTGCTTCGGTTCAAACCAATTCAAGGCACAAGGCAATGAGAAGAATTTAAATCCCCAGGTCATTCGTCCATTTATTAAAAGCCATACCAGCCCAAATTTTGCAACCCATTCCTTGTCAGTGGCTTTGTTTTGTTCTTAACCGCGACAAGTGGCAAAAAAAAGCGATGCCAATTCCCTGATGATATCGCTGAGAACGGCGAGAACGACCCTCTCTTCGGTGTTGCGGGAAAGCGAAACCAGGGGCACTCCGGCTAAGAATCGCCCCATGGTAACTACGATCTCATTCAACGGTGCCGGGCTGTCTTCGGATTCATCAACAACCACTCCGGCGATCGGCCCGCATGGCAGTGTGGATCGGTGCGTCCTCGCCGTGCTGCTTAATCAGTTCGTTGGCGGTTTGGTAGATGTCGATGTTGGAGGTCATTAACTTTTGGACTTAATAAATTCGTCTTGGCTATTATCAATCTGATTGGCAATGCCATAGACAGATATTGAGCGCCCAAGTTCGGGAACAATCAATTTGAATGGCCCCACGACATCTTTCATGTCGATACTCGTCGGCACTTCGTCAATAAACCAGCACTCTTCTTTGAGGAAGTGTTGGTAAGCCTCGTCAGGATATTTTGCTGCGAGTTGCCAAAAGGAGAGATTGCCCTTGCGCAGTATGAAGAACCAATACATTGCTGCGGCAGGCTATAGGCTGTTATGAAGGACAAGAGAGGAGTTGCGAAATGATCAGCTACCTAAAACGCGGAAAAAGTGCCGCTGATGTGGCCGAAGCGGATGGAAAGGTGCGCCAGACAGTCGAGGAACTCCTCGCTGATATTGAACGGCGCGGCGACGCCGCCGTGCGCGAACTGGCGGAGAAATTCGACGGCTATGCTCCCGAGAACTTCCAACTGAGCGCCGAAGAGATAGCCGCTGCCATCGCCAAGGTCTCGCCTGACGATATTGCCGACATCCAATTTGCCCAGACCCAGATCAGAAATTTCGCGGAGAAGCAAAAGGAATGTCTCTCCGATCTTGAGATTGAGACCCAGCCAGGGATCATCCTCGGTCACAAGAACGTGCCGGTCAATTCTGTTGGCTGTTACGTGCCGGGTGGTAAGTATCCGATGGTAGCGTCCGCACATATGAGCGTGGTTACCGCGAAGGTCGCCGGGGTCAAACGCATCCTCGCTTCCGCCCCTCCCCACGACGGCGGACCCCATCCCGCCATTGTCGCTGCCATGCACATGGCGGGTGCCGACGAAATACTGGTTTTGGGCGGCGTTCAGGCCGTGGGCGCGATGGCGCTGGGAACTGAGACTATCGATCCGGTGGATATGCTGATCGGCCCCGGCAACATGTTCGTCGCCGAGGCCAAGCGCCAGTTGTTCGGTCGTGTGGGCATTGACC
>PTLL01000116.1 GCA_002938315.1 Alphaproteobacteria bacterium MarineAlpha3_Bin2
GACAGCTTTTTGGATAAAGGCGAGATCGTTGCCGTGCGCGGCCGTAACCCGGGTCGCCATCGCGTTCATAGGGCGTCAGCGGGCGATCTTGCCAATGGTTTGCCGATGGTGGTGCTGATCAATTCGGGCTCGGCCTCGGCGTCGGAGATTGTCGCCAGCGCCCTTCAGTATCACCGCCGCGCCACCTTGATGGGCAGCCGCTCGTTCGGCAAGGGCTCGGTGCAAACGATCCTGCCGCTGCCCTTGGAAGGCGGCCTTAAGATGACAACGGCGCTGTATTACGCGCCATCGGGCAAGACCATCCAGGCTCGCGGTGTTGCCCCTGATATCATTATCAATCCGGCCAAGGGCGATGACCCTGCTACCAAACGCCGCCGCGAACAAGATCTGCCCGGCGCCATGCCGGCGGTCGGCAAGGAACCCGTGCATACCGCCACCCCGCAAGTATCAGAATCCGGCTGCCCCGAAGTCGGCGAGAATAAAGACCGCCAATTAGGCTGCGCCCTGGCTTTCCTGCACGCCGGATCGGCCAAGAATTTCTTGGCAATGGTTAAGGCACAACCTCGTATATAGGGCGCACGTCTATAGTGCCCGCGTCTATTAAACCCCAGGATTTAGGGGCGGAAACGTCCGTTCCCGCACGAAGGAAAACAAATGTCTGAATTACAAAAAATCGAACCCGAAGACGCCGTCGGCGAAGTCGCCGAACTGTACAAGGCGGTGACGGTGATGTTGGGCCGAGTGCCCAACTTTTACCGCTTTCTGGCCCATTCGCCCATGGTCGCCAAGATGCTGTTGCCATTCAACGCGGTCATGCAGCGCCAGGGCGGCGGCAGCATTCTGACCACCAAGATCAAGGAATTAGTGGTCATCAAAACAAGCAAGATCAACGGCTGCGCCTATTGCTATGCGCACAACACCTCGTTGGGCCGGGCCGCCGGGATCAGCGAAGAACAGGTCTTGGTGATTGATGGTGACGACTTCATGAATTCCGAGCTATTAAGCCCGCGCGAAAAGGCCGCCGTTCTGTGGGCGGAGCATGTGACCCGCAATACGGTCCGCGACCACCCGGAAATCCGCGATCAGGTGCGCGAACATTTCACCGATGCCGAAATGGTCGAACTGACGCTGATTTCGGGGATGTTCAATATGTTCAATCGGTTCATGGATTGCATGGGCGTGCCCATGGATACACAGCAAGACATCGACAGCATTCAGGGGTCGCTGCACCTCGATCCTGACAATGTTAGGGCCTATTTCGAACATGTCGCCGCCAACTGGCCCGACACCGTCCCCGGGCCTAATCCCGACACCTGAGACATCGGCCTTCAGTGCCATCATGAGGGTATTCATCGTCAGCGCACACCCTGAACCGAAGTCGTTCAATACGGCGCTGCGTGATCTGTCCATCCGGGTGTTGGGGGACCTGGGCCACGATGTCAGGGTGTCGGACCTGTACGATATGGGTTTCAATCCTGTCGCCGACGCGGCGGATTTTAACGACCGGCAGAATCCGGATTATCTCGTTTATGCGCTTGAGCAGCGCCACGGTTATGAAAACAAAACACTGGCTCCCGATATCCTGGGTGAGATCGAAAAGGTCCTTTGGTGCGACCTGCTGATTTTGAATTTTCCGCTTTTTTGGTTTTCCACGCCGGCGATCCTGAAAGGTTGGATCGACCGGGTGCTGATCTCGGGACTAACCTACGGCGGTAAGCGGTTCTACGACCGGGGTGGGCTCAAGGGCAAAAAAACCATGGTCACTCTCACCTTGGGCGGTCGCCCCCATATGCTGACCGACGACGGAGTCCACGGGCGGCTCGAAGACATGCTCCGTCACCTGCTGCGCGGCACGCTTTATTACACCGGCATGAGCGTGCTGCCGCCCTTCGTCGCCTGGCACGTGCCCTATATCTCTGATCAAGATAGAGGGGACTACCTTCAGGCGTACGAGGAACGGCTGGGCCAATTGAATGATCTAGAACCACTGGCCTTTCCATCTCTTGATGAGTTCGATGACAAGCTCAACCGGCTAACGTAACATGTGGACTTAGGTGATAATTGGCTTTGACAGCCTGAAGATCGTCGCAACCATCGGGCCGGTGCTGGTGTTTTCGTCTCTCGGTATCACCGCGACGGCGATGAATTCGTCGATCATTTTGTATCTGTCATCCATTGAGCCGCTTGGCTTGCTTATTCTTTTTGGCACCAAGTTGATGCCCTACCTGCAAATCGTCATCGCCTTCACCTTCATCAAATTTTTCATGCCCAACCCCTTCGCGGACATTATCATGGTGTCGGCAAACACCGAAACGCATCAAATAAAAAATGACAGGGATGCTGGAACGACCGAGTATTTGGCAAAACCAGTTTTTGCAAAGAGGTTTTATGAGCGGATCGTTGCCGTCATTGAAAATAAACGACGATTCGTACGCGTAAAAACATTTTTTGGGCCTGATCGCCGCCGACTAAACCGTCCATATTTTGATGAAGAACGGCGAGTAAAAAATCGCGCATACAGTGCAAACTAACTTACTAAAACAATTTTTTTCCATATTCTCGGAACGGATTTTATTTACAAAAAAAAGTGGCACTATGAATCCAAAAGAGGTGGCACTATCAAACCCGAAGAAATGGTTCTGAGAATCAGTATTAATGCCATCGGCAAAGACAATTCTGAGACTTCACAGCCACCTAAAATTTATATTTCATTCGACAGCAACGGATGGAATGATGGATTTGGAATTCTTTCGTTACTTAATTTTGCCGGGGCGGAAAAGTGATTGGGAGTCGACGGAGATTGATTGACTCCGTTTTTTTTAAAATTTACAAATATTGAATATGTTCGGGTTTTTATGCTAAATCCACTTAGCTTATCATTCGAACCAAAAGATTTTTTGAAGGTATTTCACGCCATCTGTCCTTGCGTTGAAAATAACTGGCTAACTTTGGGGTAAATTAATGTTCACCACTAATCCCTTCGCCGAGCTTTCGGCGACCATACCACCCGCCCTCATGCAGACGTACGCCGTCGTCATGATCCTTATGGTCGTGGGTGGCACGCTGTTTGACATTATTCATAAGAAGAGCGCCCTGTACTTCTTCCGCAATTGGCAGAATGCAAAGAATAAAGGAACGCAGCAGGTCGGCGGCGGAGAAATGGTGTCCCTGGCGATCCAGACCGCTGTGGTGGATGGCCTGGCGTCCGGTGAATTCTGTAACCCAAATCGCAGAATTGCCCACCTCCTGACAATGTACGGATTCGTGGCATACGTGGTCACCACCGTCATCATGGTGTTT
>PTLL01000117.1 GCA_002938315.1 Alphaproteobacteria bacterium MarineAlpha3_Bin2
CGTCGGCGTCGGCGCCGGACAGATGAGCCGCATTAATTCATCGCGCATCGCCGCATGGAAAGCCGCCAACGCGGCCCGGGTCGCCGGTGATGATGAAACCTGGGCCAAGGGGTGCGTCGCGGCGTCCGACGCCTTCTTTCCCTTCGCCGATGGGGTGCAGGCCATCGCCGACGCCGGGGCGACGGCGGTCATCCAGCCCGGCGGCTCCAAGCGCGACGACGAGGTCATCGCCGCTGCCGATGACGCCGGCCTGGCCATGGTGTTCACCGGCATGCGGCATTTTCGGCATTAGGAATCGTCACCGTCGATTAGGGCTTATTCGCTCGGGTCCACATCCAGCCGAACGGCAATGCCTTCAAGCTCTTCGGACACCGCCGGGTAGCGGTCCATGACCTGGGGGTCGTGGCCGGGGACGATGTGGCCGGGGCTCGGCGCCAGGCGTTCCAGGGTGTCGTACCCGGCAAGCACCTTGTCTTTTTCGAAAATCACCGGAAACGGGTTGCGGGTTTCCATATTGGCGTACAGGTGACAGGCGTCCGAGGCGACGACGACAAGGCCGCGCGCCGTCATCACCGTGACGATTTGCAGGCCTGCCGTGTGGCCACCGATGTGATGCAGCGTTATCCCCGGCGCCAATTCGGCGTCGCCGTCATGGAACACCACCCGCTTGCCGTAAACGTGGCGGACCATGCCGACGACGTCATTAACATTCATGGACGAGCCGTGCGCGGGATCGAGCATATGCCGCCCGGTGGCGAAGGCCATTTCCCGGTCCTGAAGGTGGAAATCGGCGGCCGGGAATTTATCGAAGTTGCCGATATGGTCATAATGAAAATGGGTGACGATGACGTCCTTGACCGTTGCCGCATCGACACCGATGGCGGCCAGGCCTTCGGTCGGACACCGGATCAAGGTGCGGCCCCGGTCATCGGCGGTTTTGGCAGTGAAACCCATATCGATAACGAAGGTGCGCTCATCGGATACCGCCGCCCAGACAAAATAATCAATGGGCATGGCTTCGTGCGGGTCCGGGGGGTCGATGAAGTTGGACGCTGCCGTGCGTTCGTGGCTGGCGTATTTGACCGCGTACAGCGCGTAGACGCCGGATGAGGGCATTATCCGGGCCTAAAACTTTCGCTCGGGAATGGTGGCGTCGTCCATGTGATGGTGGCGGATGAACTGCGCCAGGATATGCATGAGGCCTTGGTGGGTGTCTTCGATGACGCCGTAATTATCGCCGTCCACGTGTAAATTAATATCGGCCATTTTCGCCGAACGGCCGCCGTCAAAACCGGTAAAAGAGATCACGCCGAGGTCGTTTTCCTTTGCCCACTGAGCAGCGCGGACGACGTTTTCCGAATCGCCGGACGATGAAATGGTCAACAGCACATCGCCCGGCTCGGCCAGGGTCTGGAGTTGATAGGCGAAAATTTCCTCGTAACTGATGTCGTTGGCGATGGCGGTGACCATCTCCATATTGGTGCTCAGCGATACCACCTTGGGCCTGAGGTCGGTATCGGTCTGGCCGCTTTTAGAATGGTCGCAGACCAGATGGTTGGAAATCGAGGCGGAGCCGCCGTTGCCGCAAACGTAGAGCACGGCGCCGCGTTCATAGGCAGCGTCCAGCATGTGAAAGGCGGCGTCCAGTTTATCGCGGTCCACCGATGCCTGGGCCGTGTGCGCGTGGCCGAAGTAAGAATCCGCATAGGCCGCAATGCTGTCGAATTTTTGATCAGGAAAGGTCATGGCGGTGATTGTCCGGTAAAAACGCGGTAGTTTCAATGGTTCAGCGGCGGCGGTCGGGAACACTGGAAAGAATCACCAGCCCGACCACGAAAAATACCAGGATCGTCGCCATCCCGGCACGCTGGCTGCCGAAGGCCACCGTCACCCACGCCAACAGCGCCGGGCCCATAAACGCCGTCGCCTTGCCGGAAAGCGCATAGAGACCGAACATTTCGGTCCTGATCTCGGCAGGCGCCATGTGCGCCATCAAAGACCGGCTGGCTGCCTGCGCCGGGCCGACGAAAATCCCCAGCGGCAGGGCGAAGACCCAAAACAACGTCTTGCCCTCGACCAGCACCAACGCCCCGCCCAAAACAGTCAAGCCGATGACGGCGATCTGGATGGTGCGCTTTGGCCCGATTCGATCATCAATCCAGGCAAACCCGGCGGCGCCCAAACCAGCGGTGACGTTGATGGCGATGCCGAACAGGATCAGTTCCGAAAAATCCATGCCAAAACTGCCGGCGGCGTAAATACCGCCGAAAGCGAATAGCGTGTTGAGGCCGTCGGTGTAGATCATCCTGGCAATCAGGTACCGCGCGATATCCTTATACTCACGAACGCGCTTGAGGGTGCCCACCAGCGATGCCCAGCCCTTCCTAAACGCTTCCCCGGCGGGCACGCCCCTGCTGGGCTTATCCGGTGTCCACAAAAACAACGGCAGCGCGAACACCATCATCCATATCGCCACCATTGGCCCGGTGGCGCGCAGATGTTCGGCCTGATCCTTATCCAGGCCAAACACCGGCGTTTCGGCCTCGACCAGGGCGATTAGGGCTAGACCCAGACACGCCAACCCGCCGGCATAGCCTAGCCCCCAACCCCATCCGGACATCCGGCCAATGCGGTCTTTTGGCGTCAGATCCGGCAGCATGGCGTTGTAGAAAACCATCGCCATTTCGAATCCGAAATTGCCAACCGCCACCAGTACTAGCGCCAAAAAAACGAACGATACGTCCGGCTTGGCCTGCCACAGCAACGCCGTGGCCATGGCGCACAAAACAGTAAAGGCGAAAATCCAGGGCTTACGCCGCCCGCCAAAATCGGCGACGGCGCCCAGCAACGGCGCCAGCACCGCCACCGCCAGGCCCGACAGGCTGATGGCGTAGCCCCATTGAGCGGTGCCGGTGATCTCATCGGCGGCGATGGCCTTGGTGAAATAGGCGGCGAAGACGAACGTGGTGATGACCGTCGGAAAGGCCGAATTGGCCCAGTCATAAAAGCACCAACCGACGATCCCGCGCGCCGGGGTCTTATCCTTTTCCGCGCCGCTGGCGCCGGTCATGGTTCAGGTTCCGTAATCGGTTTCGCCCTATTTTTTGCCGCCGTCCGTCATTGTCCGCCGGGTGCGGGCCTGGGCCTGCTTCCAATGGCTAT
>PTLL01000118.1 GCA_002938315.1 Alphaproteobacteria bacterium MarineAlpha3_Bin2
AGAGGCCCCCGGCTGGGCCACCCGCAAGGCTTCCGGCGAAGCCTTGGCGGTGTTGACCGGTGTCATACCGGAAATGATCGGCGGGTCGGCCGACCTGACCGGTTCTGTCAACACCAAGACGCCAGACACCGAGCCTGTGGTGGCCGGTAACTTCAAGGGCCGTTACATCCACTTCGGCGTCCGCGAACACGGCATGGCGGCGGCCATGAACGGCATGGCCCTGCATGGCGGCGTGATTCCCTACAGCGGCACCTTTTTGGTGTTTGCCGATTACATGCGCGGCGCCATGCGGCTATCGGCGTTGATGGAACAGCGGGTTGTTTATGTGCTGACCCATGATTCCATCGGGCTCGGCGAAGACGGACCAACACACCAAGCGGTGGAAACGGTGGCGTCGTTGCGGGCGATACCCAACTTTAAAGTTTTTCGGCCATGCGACGGTGTGGAAACGGCGGAATGTTGGGCATTGGCGCTTCAAAATCAGGACGGGCCTTCCGCCATGGTGCTGACTCGCCAGGGCCTGCCGACCCAACGAACCGAACACACCGACGAAAACCTTTCGGCGCGGGGCGGTTATATACTAGCTGATGCCGAGGGCGGTGATCGCAAGGTGACGTTATTCGCAACCGGGTCGGAAGTATCCATCGCCATGCAAGCCCGAGATACGTTACAGACGGATGGAACCCCTACCGCCGTTGTCTCGATGGCATGTTGGGAATTGTTCGACCAACAGGACGAAACCTACCGCAAGCAGGTGATGGGCCCCGGTACCGTCCGTGTCGCCGTCGAGGCGGCTGTACGACAGGGCTGGGATCGCTATATTCGGTCGCACGGTGGTTTCGTTGGCATGACGGGGTTCGGTGCTTCGGCGCCGGCGAGTGACCTGTTCGAACATTTCGGTATTACCGCAAAGGCGGTGGTTTTCGAAGTTAAAAAACGGCTTTCTTAAATTGGTTACAGTTTATATTAACATCGGAGATTAAGGGATGATTTTGGATCAGTTGGCGAAAACCGCGAACGAAATGGTGGCAGACGATAAGGGATTACTGGCCGCCGACGAAAGCAACGGGACGATAGGTAAGCGGTTGGATACCATCGGTGTCGAAAACCTTGAGGACCACCGCCGCGACTACCGGGAATTGTTGTTCCGCACCCAAGACCTGGGAAATTTTATCAGCGGTACCATCCTATACGACGAAACCATCCGCCAGTCTGCCGCCGATGGCACCTCCTTAGTATCCATCATGCAAAGCGCTGGCATCATCCCCGGCATTAAGGTGGACACCGGTGCCAAGTCGCTCCCGGGATCCCCTGATGAGAAGATCACCGAAGGCCTGGACGGCCTGCCGGCGCGGGTCGAGGAATACGTCGGCCTCGGCGCCCGATTTGCCAAATGGCGGGCCGTGATCACCATCGGCGACCATATCCCGAGCCGATATTGTATCCACACCAACGCCCACGCCCTGGCGCGATATGCAAAGATTTGCCAGGAGGGTGGTCTTACCCCCATCGTCGAGCCTGAGGTGCTGATGGACGGAGACCACGACATCGACCGGTGTGAACAGGTGACGACGCTGACCCTCAATACCGTGTTCGATGAACTATATGCACAAGACGTTGCCCTGGAAGGGATGATTCTTAAGCCCAACATGGTGATTTCCGGTTCCGATTGCGGAAGCCAGGCCGATGTAGATGAGGTCGCTGGGCGCACCGTAGAATGCCTGAAGCGCTGTGTGCCGGCCGCGGTGCCGGGTATTATGTTCTTATCCGGCGGCCAAAGCGAAGAAGATGCAACGGCGCACCTCAACGCCATGAACGCCAAGTTCGGACCGGCGCCCTGGAAGCTCAGTTATTCCTATGGCCGGGCGTTGCAGCAGAGTTGCCTGAAAGCCTGGAAGGGTGAGGCCGGGAACGTGGATGCGGCCCAAGAAGCGCTTATTGAACGAGCCCAGGCCAATAGTGCCGCCTGCGCGGGGACTTACAACAAGGCTGCTTGAGAAAGCGCTTCCAATAAAGGGGAACAACATGCCCTCGGACCTTAAAATCGCCCCCTCCATCCTTTCCGCCGATTTCTCGCGTTTAGGCGCCGAGGTCGAGGCCGTCGACAACGCCGGATGCGATTATATCCATATCGACGTCATGGACGGTCATTTTGTGCCCAATCTGACGTTCGGGCCACCGGTGATCCAATGCATCCGGCCGTGCACCAAGAAAATCTTCGATGTCCATTTGATGATCGATCCGGCGCAGCCGCATTTACAGTCCTATGCGGATGCCGGCGCCGATATCATCACCGTCCACGTGGAGGCCGATGCCCATTTGGACCGTTCCTTGCAGATGATCCGCGAAATGGGCAAGAAGGCGGGCGTGTCGCTTAATCCTTCGACGCCGGAAACCGCCATCAAAAATGTGATCGACAAGGTTGATTTGATCCTGGTGATGTCAGTCAATCCAGGCTTTGGCGGGCAAAGCTTCATTGAATCCCAGCTCGAAAAAATACGCCGGATCCGCGCCATGATCGGCGATCATTCCATCGACCTGGAAGTCGACGGCGGCGTGAACACCAAAACCATCAAGGCCGTTGCCAATGCCGGCGCCAACGTGGTCGTCGCTGGAAGCGCGGTGTTCAAGGGTGACGATTATGTAAAAACCATCGGTGATCTGCGCGCCGCCGCCGGTACTTAAAAATGTCAGTCCGCAGATAGCGAAAACCATAATAATCCTTTAATATTTGAGGGTTAATTCGTATAAATATTAATGAATGTGTAATCCTCATGCCTCCCTGGGGGCTAGCCTGGAGGCTCTTTTATTTATTTCTAGCCAGACTCTAAAAACGAAAATTTAAATGGCTGATCACACGGCTCGACTGCAGAGCCTTCAAAATCGGATTCGTGTCAACGGCATTACGGGCCTGAAAAGGGTCATGACGTTGGGGTCATGGCTGAACCTCTACTTCTTTTGGGAAAAGAAGTGGTTCTTCATCGCCATGGTCGTCGGCGCCTTTATGCTGCACATGCCTTTGCCCGAAGGCCTGTCTCCTGAGGGCCTGATCATCCTGACCATGTCGGTGGTGGCG
>PTLL01000119.1 GCA_002938315.1 Alphaproteobacteria bacterium MarineAlpha3_Bin2
AGGTACTTCATGCCGACGACGCCACCTGTGATAATGGATAACAAAGCAATCAGTGAGCCTAGTGCCAGAGTGGACATGCCGGCAATTCCCTGCCCGATGGTGCAACCCAAGGCCATGACGCCGCCGATGCCCATGATCGCGCCGCCGACCATGTGGCGGACCATGTCGGTTGAATCGATGAACGATTCGACGCGGAACTGACCAGACGCCTTGGCCATGACGAATGAGCCTGCGATCACGCCGCCGACCACGGCAATGCCGAAGTTGATCGTCGAACCGGTGAAGGTCATCAGGTATTGAAGGCTTTCACCGACGGGTGCGACGAAGGTGAGCGAGGAAAGGGGAACGGGCTCAAAGTCATCGCGGCCGAGAACGCCGGTGATGAACCAGGCGACGGGCACCAATGTGCCGATGACAAGCCCGGCCGCAACATCCAGCTTGGAGCGACGAAACTCGGCACTCTTAAAACAAAACCAAAGAAGGCCCCCGGCGACCACGGCGATGGCGAAGAAGCGGGCAATTTCCTGCGACAGGCCTGACGCCGCGATCAGGTCGGGAATGCCCTGCGTATCGATGCCCGCGGCGGTGAGGTCAATGTTGGCGAGGCCCTCGATCTCCATGCGCGCCAGTCCTATGAGGCCCCTTAGCGTCATGTAGGCGAAAATCCCGAGAAAAATTGCAACGACCAGCGATTTAAGGTTTCCGGCGCCAAGCCGAACCAGTGTCTTGTTGCCGCAACCGCCGGTCAGAGTCATGCCAAATCCGAATAGAAGTCCCCCGATGAGAGCCCCAGCCCAGCCGAAGTTGGAAGTGAGATAGATCGATTGCGAAAGATCGACCGTCTCAGTCATGTGGAGCGCCTGGCTGCCCAGGATCGCGACGGCCACGGCCAGCATCCACGCCCGAAAGCGGTTCCATTCGTTCATGAAGACGACATCGGAAATCGCACCCATGGTGCAAAAGCTAGTTTTCTGCGCTGTGGCACCGAAAGCGGCGCCGAGACAAAAGCCCAGGGCCGACACCACCAAAACAACTGGGAACTCTTCCATACTCTCCTTCCTACCGCATCCGGTTCACGGTTTATGTATGGTCCATCTTGACCATGCAGTGGAACAGTGGCACCCTATCATATTCAATATTTATAAATTATCAACTGGGTTGTTCGAGAGGAATTGGTTGGCCTCCATATCTCAAACGAAGCCATTTTTGTGGTAGTGGAATTGCCTTTTGACAATTTACATTTTTAAATATTATGATCCGCTAATTGGATTTTCACGTTCTTGGCGGGGCATAAAGATCGGAGGCGAATAGGGTTTGAAATGGCGACGGCAACACTCGATACCAAAGGGATGAACTGCCCGATTCCCATCGTGATGGTGAAGAAGCGAATCAAGGACCTGCAATCTGGCGAAACACTCGAAGTGCTGTCGACAGATCCCGGATCCGTTCGGGATTTTGAGGCCTTCTCTAGGGCGACGGGAAATCCGCTCCTGGAATCGGACGAAAACGCGGGAATCTTTCGCTTCGTGATCCAGAAGAGTTGAGTTGCCTTTACCGGTCACAGCCGTCAGCTCTCCGGTTTGTTGCGTCCGGCAAAAAGGCCCTGGGCGCCTGTCACGACTGCTTCCAATTCAGGCAGTTGGAGCGATCCCGAAACAGAGTGTTTTGAAGTCGGCCGGAGAGGGTGTTCGTGCAACAAAAGAATCCAGATCAATGTTTCGGTAAGACCATATTGCCATGACAGGGTAATTAGCGAATCAATCTTACGGTCGAAAGCGCAGAAAATAGTTTATCTACAGCATCGGTCATAATCAGACATGGATCGCACCCTTCGGTTATGTCTGCTTTCAGGGGTGAAGCGGGCGAAGATCAATGGCCCTCAGAATGTCCGCTCATAGCCAAAAAGAGACATTGCAATGCTATTGGGTGGGAGCCGTCCCCTGCATCACAAGCGGACTCTCGTCGGTTCAAGAAAGTAACCGTATTTTGGCACTTGGATTCCTTCGGGTGGCCGCCGTCTGCTCCTGATCCACCCGGACATTCATGTTGCCGGCGGAGTCTTATTTTAAGCCATTTGTTTGGGGCCGGTTTATGGGCCTGACACAAATTGAAACAAACTAACACTTGACATATTCTTAAAATATATAATATTAAAAACATAACTGATTAGGATTATCATTTAGGCGCGCAGGCACTGTGTATCGAGACCGCGTTATCAGGGAATTTGGATATGGAAACTAAGTCAACACACGCATTAACGAATTCGGACAGCGAAAATCCGCCCTTGGCACGCCTAATGTCCGGCCCGACGAAGATTGACCGTCGCCGGTTTCTAAAAAATGGCGTATCCGTCGCGGGGGCCGCCGTTGCCATGGGGGCGGGTGCGATATCCGTGCCTTCGGCAAAAGCGGCGACCATACCGGCAGAGATTCCCGACTGGACCCGCTATTTAGGCGACGGTGTCGGCACCAACCCCTACGGCATTCCATCCGATTTTGAAAAGGACGTGGTTCGCCGGACCGTCGATTGGCTAACGCCGACGGCGGAATCTTCCGTCAGCTTCACGCCGCTTCAGGATATGTACGGCATCATTACGCCGAACGGGTTGCATTTCGAGCGCCATCATGGCGGCGTTCCGGAGATCGACCCCCGCGAGCACGTTCTCCTACTGCATGGCCTCGTCGACCGGCCGTTGAAATTCTCCATCGCCGATTTGATGCGGTTGCCGGCCGTAAACCGCATCCATTTCGTCGAGTGCGCGGCGAACACCGGCATGGAATGGCGGGGCGCCCAGCTGAATGGCGTGCAGTATACCCACGGCATGGTTAGTTCTTCCGAGTGGACCGGGGTTGCGCTCTCGACCTTGTTACGCGAAGCCGGTGTCGGCGATGCGGCCAAATGGATTCTTGTCGAGGGCGCCGATTCGGCAGGGCTCAGCCGCTCCCTGCCCATCAAAAAAGCGCTCGACGATTGTATAGTCGCGTATGCGCAAAACGGCGAAAGGCTGCGCCCCGAACAGGGATATCCCTTACGTCTCGTGGTTCCCGGTTGGGAGGGCAAC